>DAOUBE010000051.1:0-3068 GCA_034432835.1 Dehalococcoidia bacterium
AGATGTAAGGCTACAGGGTGGTGGCCCTAGGTCATGGGCTGGCCTAGAACAGGGGGAGTGCAGAGGGGGATGCCCCTCTGCTAGGGGTCCCGGGGAGAATCCCCAAGGGCTCGCCCTTGGCCCACACTTCCCTGAGGTGGTCAGTGAGGGTACGAGACCAGGAAGGGTGAAGAGTGGGTGCAGGGCCAGCCCTGCCAGGGCGTGCCCTGGTGCCGGCCAGGGAGCCTAGCCCTGGGGCGTCTCCTCCCTCCCCTCGATCAGGGCCTCATACTCCTTAGGCAGCACGGCCTTGACATCCTCCATCTCCCCTTGGGAGACGGCCTCGTTGAGGGCCCGCATCACCGCCCGGGACCACTCCGCGGCGTGGACTCGGGTAGTCCTAGCTCGCCCCCCTACCCGGACGTAGAACTCCTCCAGGGGGAAAGGATAATCCGGGTGGCGGTGGAGGAGAATCACCTTCAACTCGCCGGGTAGCTGGGCGGCTAGCTGCTCCCGCTCCGTCCTGGGCAACCTCTCGCCTAAGGTCTCCAGAACAGCCTGGGTGACCTGGATGGCCTCGGCCAGGGTGTCGAGACCGGCGTTCTCCTGAACGCGCTTTAGGAACGTTTGGTAGTCCAACCACCCCTCCGCCTCACCGCCGAGAACCGGGGGGCCAAGGAGAAAGCGTCCCCCGGCGCTTTATGCGGTGAGAGGAATCTAATGGGCAGAGCAGGCACAGTTGCCGCCGCAGCCCCCACAGCCTCCACCAGTGCCTGTTATCGGAGTGGTGAACCCGTCCCCGTCCCGGTTGACCGCGGCGAACACCGAGAGCACCCGTTGGGCGGCCTGGCCGCAGTCCGGGCACTGGGCGTGGCCGCTGGCGCTCATGGGCCTCAGCACCTCGAACCTGTTACCGCACTGGCGGCAAACATACTCGTAGATGGGCATCCTACACCTCGATAGTCCTTGTGGGCGGCTCCGTCCTGAGCGGGCTTAGCCGGCCTATAAAGATATTTTACCGCAAAAAGCGAGGGGGCCAGGATAGAGGGTGTTCGGATGCCACTTCGGTGTAGGTCCGGAAAGAGCTGGGCTGTAAGAGGCCCTTAAGGTCCAGCTTTGCTATAGGACTTTTCGGGGTAACCGTCGAGGGGCGTGAGACTACTACTGGATGGTGCGGTACACTCCCCGACACGCACCACTGTGGCCGGGGCGAGGGGGAACGCAGGCGAGGGGTTGGACTACGCCTTGACCGCCACCACCTCCAGCCAATGTCTGGGCACCGAATCAATACCCAGCTCTTGGAAGGCCATCTTGACCCCTTCCTGAAGGGCCTCGCTGGCGGGTTCCAGGGGCACGCCGGGCATAGCCCCCTCGATGAAGTCCTGGAACTGGCTGATAGCCAGCCAGCCTTCCAGGGTCATGGGGATGACGTTGATGTCCTCCCTCAGCACCTTGAAGCCGTTCTTCTCCAGCAACTGGCGGTACTGCTCTATGGATAGCCGCTTGCGGGGCTCCACCTTGTCCCCCGTGGGTACCATGCCGTAGTTGGCCTTCAGGTACCGGACAGCCCTGTACATCCAGCGCCGGTAGAATTGCTCCGTCTCGGGCGGTTGGCAACCCTGGAAGAAGGCGGTGTTGAAGGCGAACATGCCGTTGCCCTTCAACACGGACTTGATCTGCTGGAACAGCCCCTCTTTGTCCGAGACGTAGTGAATGCCGTTACAGTAGATCACCCGGTCAACGTTGTCCTTGACCACCTCCCGCAGCGCCTCCACGCGGCTGTGCACGAACTGGAGGACCACGTCACGGATGCTGTTGAGCTGCTCCCGGGCCTCTTTGATGGCGGACGCCGACTGGTCGATGGCTATGAGGACGCTCTTGTGGGCGCCCCGGACCTTCTCGAGGATCATCCTGGTGACGGCCCCGGTCCCGCACGCCAGCTCCACCACCTGCTGGCCCGGCTGTATATCCGCGGCCTCGATCAGGCGGGCGTTGGAGACATGGTAGGGGGCGTACTTGGCAAACCACTTGAAGGAAAACCTGTCTGTGCTGGTGTGTGTAGTCAGGGTACCCTCCCTCCCGGCGCTGCCGCCGACCTTACACTTCCCTCACGCTAGCTTGAGAGAAGGTGGGACTATTGTATCACAAACCAATGGGTTGTCCACCAAAGGGCAATATTAGACTGCCTCAGTTACATGTTCTCCTCACTGCTGGCACGAGGGACAGAAGTAGGCGCTGCGACCTCGCACCACCAGCCTCTGGACAGCACCGGCACAGCGGGGACACGGGGCCCCCTCCCTTCTGGGCACCGCTAGGGTGCTCATCCCCTGCTCCGACTCCGTGGGCGGCCCCGCCACGGGCACCACGGCGGCCAGCCGCTGGACGGCTCTTGGCAGGACGGTGACGATGGCCCGGTGCAGTCGGTGGGCCTCCTGTTCCGATAGCTTGCTGGCCAGGCGCAGAGGGTGGATGCCCGCCTCGAACAGCACCTCGTCGGCGTAGATGTTGCCGATACCCGCCACCAGCGATTGGTCGCACAGCAGGGCCTTGACCGGCGCCCTGCGCCCCTCCAGCCGCTCCCGCAGCACCTGGGGGGTGAAGCCTGGCTCCAGGGGCTCCGGCCCCAGGCCCGCAAGTACCGGCCCGGGGTCCTCCACTAGCCACATCATCCCCAGCTTGCGCGGGTCGGCGAAGCGCAGCTCCCGGCCATCGTCCAGGGAGAACACGGTGCGGGTGTGCCTGGGCGGCTCCTGGGAGGCCGGCTCCACCAGCAGGGAGCCGGTCATGCGCAGATGCAGGATGAGGTACACCCTCACCCCCTGTGTCCCCCTCTCCCTCCAGGGAACGGGGGATTGAAAATTCAGGGGGACGCCCCCTGAGACCCCCGTCGGGGAACCTTGGTTCCCCGAACCCTCTTTATGGGAAGCGCTGGCCAGGGCAAAAAGGAGGAACTTGGCCCGCCGGCCTATGTCCAGGATGCGCTGGCCCCGTATGCGGCGGGCGAACTCCTGGGGCGATGGTTCCTGGACGGCCCTGGGCCAGTCCAGCCGCACGGCGGTGATGGTCCGTCCGGGCAGCCCCACGGCCAC
>DAOUBE010000052.1:0-24201 GCA_034432835.1 Dehalococcoidia bacterium
AACATTTACGTGGGCAACCTCTCGGAGCAGGTGACCGACGAAGACCTTCGGGCCGCATTCTCTGAGTTCGGGCAGATCGAGTCCGCCACGGTGATCAAGGACCGCTACTCCGGGCGCTCGCGAGGCTTTGGGTTCGTGGAGATGCCCAACGCCACCGAGGCCCAGGCAGCCATCACTGGACTGAACGGCAAAGAGCTTAAGGGCCGGGTGATGATTGTGAACCAGGCTCGCCCCCGTGAGGACCGCGGAGGCCGCGAGCGCCGCGGAGGCACCGGCGGGCGCCGCTGGTAGGAAGCCGGCTTCCACGCACCGCCAGGGGCTGGGTAAAGCTCCCCTGTAGCTGAGGGCAGCCCTCCTGCTCCCCCCAGCCACGGTTGCCTGCCTACTTGGTGGCCAAAGGCCAATCTGAAGAGCGCTGCCGGTTTGCGGCAGTACCCGTACCCGTGTGTCCTAGCGGGCACACCCCAGGCCGCCGTGGAGGGAGAGGCCCCAACGGCGCTATACAGCCGTGGGACAGCCGTCTCCCTCCTTTCCTTGGAAGGGTGGGGCTGGGTGTGCCCGGCTACACCCCCAGCTTGACCTTGCTCATCACCTCCGGGTTCACCACCACCTGGGGCCGCTGGCCTCGCAGCACCCGGGCCGCCTCCTGGCCCACCCTCACCCTCACGTCGTGGTTGACGGCGTCAGAGGCCCCGGCGCTGTGGGGGGTAACTATCACGTTTTCCATCTTCAGCAGCGGGTTGTCGGGCGGCGTGGGCTCCTGCTCAAACACGTCCAGGGCTGCGCCCGCTATCCATCCCTGCTGCAGGGCCTTGATTAAAGCCTGCTCATCGATCACCGGCCCCCTGGCGGTGTTGATGATGTAAGCCGTCTTCTTCATGGCCCTCAGGGTCTTCTCGTTGAACAGGTGGCGGGTCTCGTCATAGAGAGGGCAGTGGATGGAGATAAAGTCCGACTCTTTCAAGAGCTGTTCAAAGGAGACCAGGGTCACCCCGTACTCGCGGGCGATCCAGGGATAGACGTAGGGGTCATAGGCGATGACCCGCATCCCCAGGGCCTTGGCCTTGCGGGCCAGCGCCCGGGCTATGTTTCCGAAGGCCACCAGTCCGAGAGTCTGGTCATAGATGGTGCCTATGCCGCCGGTGAGCTTGGGGCGGCCCCACTCCCCCTGGCGGAGGCGCCGGTCCAGCAGCACCAGCTTCCTGGAGCAGGCCAGAAGGAACATCAGGGCGTGGTTGGACACCTCCTCCGAGCAGACGCCGGCGATGTTGGTCACGATGATGCCCTTCTCCGTGGCGGCCTCCACGTCCACGGTGTCGTAACCGTGGCCGTAGCGGATAATCTGCTTACCCCGCGTCATCTGCTCGATGACGGGGCGGTACATGGGCAGGTTGGTGTTTAAAACAACATCCGCCTCCTTCACCGCCTCGATAATCTCTCCCTGGCTATGGCAGGCTACCGAGACCACCTCGCAGTCGATCCCCTTTAGCTGCTCACGCTCGATGGTAAGGGGGTCCTCCTGAAGGGCTATGTGCACCACCTTGTACTTGGCCAACTTCTCGCTCCTTTATCTTAAGGGCTTTCCTGGGGGACATCGCCGAACATTATAGCGGAGGGAGAGGGGTCTGCCACCTGTGGGCGGGGTGGCAAAGGGGTGCCCCGCAAGGTCTTCTTCGGGGACGAGGGGAGGGCGGGTAGAGAAGCGCCTCACGAGGCCGAACGGCTCAGAAAATCCAACACCACAGCCGCGGTCTTCTCCGGCATCTCCGTCTGGGGGTAGTGCCCGGCGCCCTCTACCAGGGCCAGGGTGCCCCGGGTCTCCTCCGCTATATACCTGCCTTCGGCGGCGGGGTCGGGAAAGTCCGGGTCTTTGGTGCCCATGATGACCAGTATGGGAGCCTTCACCTTCCTCAGGCGCTCGGCCGAGGGCTGGCGAGAGGAGTAGGCCAGGGCGATGGCCGCCTGGAAGCGGCCCGGTTGTGCCAGATTCCTTCTTAGCTGACTCAGGTATTCCTGGAGGTCGGGGGGTTTGTGGGTCGGGTACAGCGTGCGGTAATACGCAGTCCAGAGCCTGACGCGCCAGGGATTGTTCACCATGAGCCAGAACAGGGCCTTCATAACGGGGCTCAGCTTTACCGCGCGCACAAAGGGCCCAATGAGCACCAGGGAACGGACATGGTCGGGACGCTCTGCCGCTGCCCACACCACCGCTGCGGCGGAGAAGGAGGTCCCCATGAGATGGGCCGGGCCGGCGCCCAGGTGCTCAACGAGGGCCAGGATATCCCCTCCCACGGAAGGTACGTCGTAGGTCTTCCACGGGACGCTGGACTCGCCGTGGCCTCGCAAATCCACGGCTATGGCACGGTAGCCTGCCTGGGTAAGCTTGGGTGCCAGGTAACGGTACTCGGCGCGCAGAGCGCCCATGCCTGGCAGCATCAAAACTGGTTGGCCGTCGCCGTCGTAATCACTGTACGCCAGGGTCCCCTCCGGGCGTTGGAAAAACCGGGTTTCCATCCTTCATCTCCTGCCAAGGTCTGTTTGCTTCGCCTTGGCGTCCTGCTGGGGGTGCTGTTTACCCAGGGTGGGTGTACCCACTTGGCCCTTACTATACGACGGTTTGGTAAAGGGGTGTAGTCTGCCGGGGGATGGAGGGTCATTGTGAGTCGGGCTCACGGCACCAATGACACACGAACTCTTTCGCCCATCGGCGCAAAGGCATTTTCATACTTTGTGGCGCCGCACACCAGTGGGGCATGGACGATTCTGAACCCTTGGCCCAAGGGCGAAGAACGACACCTTATCTCCTGACCCCCTGTAGTCTCCCCGTCTCCAAGGGACAGCGGGTCGTGGGAGAACCCAGCACGAGCAAACAGTGCCCCCGGCCACGGACAAAGGCCCATGTCAGGGGTAGAATGGATTGACAGAACGGGGGTTACAGGAGGACCCATGACTGTCCGGCGTCTTATGTGGGTTGTAGTAGTGCTGTCGGTAGTGGCGATTGCCCAGGCTGGGGGCATAGGATTCCTGGCCTGGAGACAGGTGGGCCTGGAGAAGGATGTCTCCCAGGCCAACCAGAGGCTGGTCCAGGTGGAGGGTACCTTCTCCCAGGCGCTCCAGGAGGCAAGCCAGCGCCTGGCGGACGAGCTTAACGCCTCCAGGGCCGCCATGCGGCAAGAGGTGGAGGAGCAGCGCCAGCAGCTCTCGGCCGAGGTCCAGGGATTATCCCAGAGGCTGGATCAGACCAAGGGCGAGCTGGCGGCCGCTGACGCCGCCCTAAGCCAGCAGGTGGCCAGCCAGGATGCTCAGCTCAGAGCAGACCTGGACGCCACCCGTGCTCAGACGCAGGACAGGGACACCCAGCTCCAGTCCAGCCTGGACCAGGCCAGGGCCGATCTGGACAGCCTCCGCACCCAGGTAGACGAGAAGGACGCTCTCCTGGCCCAGAGGGTGGACTCCCAGGTGGCAGAGCTGACCAACAGGGTGAACATCGTGGCCGCCCAGGTGGACACCCTGGAGGGCCAGACCAACACCCTCACTCAGGCTGTGACCGCCTCCGTCATCGACGCCGGGGGCTTGTACCAGCGGCTGAGGCCCAGCGTCGTAAAGGTGAAGGTCACTACCCCCAGCGGCGATGGCCTGGGCTCTGGGTTTGTCGTGGGTTCCCGGAGCGATTTTGTGGTCACCGCTTATCACGTTATAGAGAACGCTAACACCATCACCGTGGTGACCTCCGACGGCGTGGAGCATCCCGCCACGGTGGTGACCTCCAGCCTGCCCAAGGACGTTGCCTTACTTAAGCTCCCGCAGCCCCTGGCGGTGCCTCCCCTGGTCCTGGCCGACTCGGACCAGGTGATCGTGGGGTCGCCGGTGCTGGTCATCGGTAACCCCTTCGACATGGAGTGGACGGCCACCACGGGCATCGTCAGCGGCCTGGACCGGGAGGAGACGGTGGAGGGGCGGACCTTCACGGGCCTCATCCAGTACGATGCGGCCTCCAACCCCGGCAACTCCGGCGGGCCGGTGTTCAACGCCAAGGGGGAGGTCATAGCCATGTCCAACCTGGCTATCAAGCCTGGCGTTGGCTGGGGCATTAGCATGGCGGTGACCGCCAACGACATCAAAGCAGTCATCGGAGGGAGCATATCGTAAAGGCCCCTCAGCCAGGCCCAGCCCCACGTCCTTGCTCCCGGTCCTCCCCAGGCCAGGGCCCGGGCCTGGCGCGAGGGATGGAACCAAAGGCCTCTTGATTTCGTAAATGCTTTTAATTGGGGGTAAAGGTGGGGCAACCCTTGCATAATCCCACCCACGGGTGCAGAATATGTAAGTCTAGAATGCGAGACGGGTAATGTACTGGCTGGGTATTCTGCCCAGACTCCTCTTAAGGCGGCTGAGGGTCTCCTGGGGCTTGATGGCCCTGATGGCCTTTGGGGTCCTGGCCGCCATGGTGCTGGTGGTCATGGCAGCCCTCTACTCCCGTGCCCTGGCCGAGGCCGGCCTTAGGCACGCCCTCTCTTCCCAGCACCCTTCCACCCTTCACACCCGGGTAATAGTCCAGGAGCGGCCCCTGGGACCTCAGGACTACCGCAGGCTTCAGTCCACCATTGAGGCCGATATCGATCAGTGGTTAGGGTGGATGAAGCAGGACATGCACCGCTATGGTCGCACTCAGGCCATGGACGTGGCCCTGGAGGCAGGCCAGCCTCCTTTCAACAGCGCTATGGTGGCCATGCCCTTCTTCCGTACAGGCCTTCAGGGGCACTCCCGCCTGCTGGAAGGCCGCTGGCCCCAGTCCTCTCCCTCCAGGGGCCCCAAGGGCGAGCTGGTGCTGGAGGCCGCCATGGGCCCCGCTACCTCCCGCGCCATGCAATGGCCCCTGGGCACCACCATCTACCTCCTACCCTTCAGCGACCCTAACGAATACATCGCGGTGAGCCTGGTAGGGCTGGTGGAGCCCCAAGACCCCGACGAGATCTTCTGGCTGGGAGACGTCAGCTACTTCAGCCCCGTGGAGGAGGCCAACCGCCTGCTGGGCCCGCTGTACCTCTCGGAGGAAGCCTTCTTCCAAGGACTGGGGGCCGCCTATCCCTCCCTGGTGGGCAACTACTGGTGGATGGTTTACCTGGACACCGACTCCCTCACGGCCAGGGACGCGGCCCAGGCCCGGTCCTCCATCAACGGACTGGAGGTCCAGGTCAACAAGCAGTACCCCCGCTCCCTGGTCCTCAGCGGCCTGGATACCACCATCCAGGAGTACCAGCGCGGCCTGACCCTGGCCCGGGTGCCCCTCTTTCTGTTCACCTTCCTGGTGGTGGGTGTGCTCCTCTACTTCATGGCCATGACGGTGGACATGATGGTCCGGCTGCGGGCCGACGAGGTGGTGCTCATTCGCAGCCGCGGTGCGGGCATCCTCCAGGCTGGGGCCATCGTCACCCTGGCCGAGGGCGTCGCCGTTGTCCTGGCGGCGCTGGCCGTAGGACCTCTCCTGGCCCTGGTCTTGGCCCGCCGGCTGTTCGCCGCTTCCCTGAACCCCCTGGGTATAGAGAAGGGTGCCATCCCCATAGAGCTTTCACCCTACATCTACCTGCTGGCGGCCGGGATCGGCGTGCTGGGGCTGGCCGTGTTCCTCTTGGCCAGCGTGGGTACGGCACGTCTGAACCTGACCGATTTCCTGCGCGAGCGTGCCCGGCCCCCCAGCCTGCCGCTGATGCAGCGCTACTACGTGGACGCCCTGGTTCTGGCCGTGGCCGGCCTGCTTTGGTGGCAGGCCAGGGGGCGTGGCGGTTTCGTGGCCTCTGGCCTCTTTGGCGGCCTGGAGGTGGACCCCAGCCTGATGCTGGCTCCAGTGGTGATACTGCTGGCCGCCGGACTCATACTGCTACGGCTCCTGCCCTTTGTCCTACGGGGGCTGGCCGGGCTCCTCGACCCCTTGGGCCCACCCTGGATGGGCTTCGCCCTAAAGCGCATGGCCCGGGACCCCCTGGCCCACGGCTCCTTGACCATCATCATCATGGCGGCCGCGGCCCTGGGTGTTTTCAGCGCCGCCTTCCAGCCCACCCTTGCCCGAAGCCATGAGGAGCAGGCCCTGTACTCCGCTGGGGCCGACCTTCGTGTGACGGGCAACGTGGACCAGTCTCTGGCACAGCAGCTAAAACAGGAGCTAGAGCCGCTGCCAGAGGTAGAGGCTGTGGCCCCAGTCCACAGGGGCACCGTCCAGTTGCCCCTTGGCTTTGTTAATGACAGGATGAGGGTCCTGGCCGTGACCCCCGAGGCCATGGCGCAGGCCGCGTGGTTCAGGAAGGATTTCGCAACAAAGCCCGTAGGCCGGTTGTTGCAGGAGCTGCAGCCTCCGGTCTCTGGTGGAGATGGTATCTCACTGCCAGCGGACATCACCGCCCTGGGCGCCTGGGTCAAGCTCAGCGACTTTAGGGCCTACTTCCCGGTGGACCCTTACCTCTCCGCCCGCCTTCAGGACTCCACCGGGCGCTACATCAACGTCATTGTAGGCCAGATCACCAAGCGCGAAGCCTGGGAGTACCTAGAGACCTCCCTGGCCGATCAGGTCGCTAGCACCACCCCGCCCTTCAGGTTGGTGGCCCTATACTTGAGCGGCTCCCTGCTGGGCTCGACCTCGGGCATCCTAGACTTGAGCGAGGTGATGGTGCGGACCGCCAGCTCCCCCGACCCCGTAGCGGTGAAGGCGGTGGCGACTCCTGGCCTATGGGTGCCCCTGCCCAGCGTCAGCTACGGACAGGACAAGGTAGAGGTCTCCCAGGAGGCGGCCAGGGAGGGTGGCACGGGGGTGAGGTTCACCTGGGCCAGGGAGGCCTCCACAGACATCCGCGGGATATTCGTCCCCAATGGGCCTGTCCCTGTCCCCGTCATTGGCGGCCCGTCCCTGGTGCCTGGCCAGCAGTTCAGCATCAAGCGGGGGCAGTCGCTGGTGCCCGTGACCGTGGTGGACGTGGTTAACTACTTCCCCACCCTGAATCCCAGGGAAGAGCAGTTCATGCTCATCGACCTGACCACCTTCAGCGCCTTTCTGGAAAGACTCCCCGGGTTCGATCGCGTCGCTCCCAACGAGGTGTGGATTAAGACGGCGGGAGGCTCCGCACGGAATGAAGCCGTGGCCCAGGTAAGGGCGCTGCTCCCCTCTTTCGCCAGCCTGGTGGACAGCCAGGAGGCCGTGGAGGTGGCCGACCGGAACCCTATGCGGGGCGGTGGATGGGGCGCGCTGACCACCATAGGCCTTTCGGTCCTTAGTGGCGTGGTGCTCCTGGGTGTGGCCCTGTACGGCCTGGTCTCCCTTCGCCGGGCGCGGGTGGACCTGACGGTGGCCCGGGCCATGGGCTTCTCCGGCACCCAGGTGCTTCTCTCCATAGTCACCGAAAGGACCGTAGTGCTGCTTCTGGGGCTACTGCTGGGCAGCGGGGTAGGGGTGTTCCTGGGGCGCTGGAGCCTGGGCTACCTGGACCTGACCCCCACCGGGGCGCGAGTGCTCCCGCCCATGGTCCTGACCTTCGACGGCAAGTTCCTGAGCGTTGTGTTCCTGGGTGTCCTGGGAGCCTCCTTGGTGGCCACCGCGTTCACCCTGCTGCGGGCTTCCAGGCTGAATCCCGCCGAGGTGCTTAGGCAGGAGGAGTGAGGGCTAGCATGTCGTTACTGCCGCTGGTACGACTGGCTTACGTACTGGCCCGCCGGCGCATTATGGCAGACTGGCGCCTGGAGCTGACCATGGCCGTGGGCATGGTGCTCACGGTGGCCCTCATGGCCGGCGGCGTCATCTACTCCGCTTTCCTGGAGGAGGCAGCCCTCCAGCGAGAGCTGGCCAATACCCAGCCCCGGGACACCAACCTGACCCTCCGTATCTTCTACCCCCTTGACCCTGCCGAGCAGCAGAGGGCGGAGAGGTTCGTGCAGGAGCGAGCGGAACCCAAGATGAAGCCCTATATCCGGGGTTCCGCGGCACTGATTCAAAGCTCCACCTTCTACTACCAGGGCCTCACCGACCCCGAGGTCCCCGAGACCTCCCGCCCCAGGGGCAAGTTCCAATACATCAGCGACCTGGACAAGCACGCCCGGCTGGTGGCGGGTAGGTATCCTCAGTCCGGGGGCGACGTCATCGAGGTTGCTATCGAGCAGAAGGGCACGGAGCTTTTGCCCCTGTCCCTGGGCCAGGAGGTGACCCTCTTCCCCGCCGTGGTGGTGCAGCAGCCCGTGCCCATACAGGCCCGCATCGTGGGCCTTATCGAGGTCACGGACCCCCAGGAGGAGTTCTGGTACGCCGCCTCTGAGGTGTTCAGCTACCAGGGTAGCTCCTGGACCTGGGTCCCCATGTTCACCACCCCGGAGAATGTGGTTGACAAGCTGGCCGAGACCTTCCGCGGCATGCACACCGACGCTAGTTGGTTCTTCTACCTTGACCGCGCGGGGCTGCGAGGTTGGGAGGCGGGTGGCCTGGCCGCGGCGGTGCGCTCCATCCAGCAGGACGTGAAGTCCAACCTGCGGACGGGGAGCACGGCCACGTCCATCCCCCAGGTCCTGGGCCGGTACGCCGAGCAGGTTACCCTGGCCCGGGTGCCCCTTATGCTCATGGTGTTCTTCGGCATCGTCATTCTGATGTACTACCTGTTCCTGGTGTCGGTGCTCACGGTGCGGGCCCGCTCCCAGGAGATAGCCCTTCTCAAAAGCCGAGGTGCCACAACCCTTCAGGTGACCCTTCTCATGGTTATCGAGGGACTGCTTCTGGCCGTGCCCGCCGTTTTCCTTGGGCCCTTCATCTCCCTGGCCGTGGTCTCCACCATAGGTAAGGTGGTGACCACGGCGGCGCCGGAAGCCAGCGTGGTGCCCGTGGCCCTCTCCCAGCGGGCCTTCCTGCTGGGGGCGGGCGGGGCCTTCCTTTCCCTGGCCACTCTCACCGTGGCCACCCTGCTCACCGCCCGCCATGGTATCGTGGAGTTCCGCCAGGTAGGGGCCAGGCCTCCCAGAATGCCCCTGGTGCACCGGTACTACCTGGACTTCCTCTTCCTGGCCCTGGTGGGCGTGGTGTGGTGGCAGATACAGCAGCAGGGCGCCTTCCTGGTGCGCCCCCTGGGCTCGGCGGGGCTGAAGATTGACTACTCCCTGCTGCTGGGGCCCATCATGGGCTTCTTGGCCCTGGGGCTGCTGGTCTTGCGTCTCTTTCCATGGTTCCTGAACCTGGTGGCACGTAGCACCGATCCCGTAGGCTCCGTGTGGCTGGTACAGGGCCTGAGGCGCGTGGCCCGGGACCCTATAATGCCGGGGGCGCTGGTCCTGCTGCTGATGCTGGCCACCGCCCTGGGCGTAGTGGGAGGCTCCTTCGACTCCACCCTGGACCAGAGCCAGGTGGACCGGGCTATGTACGTGGCTGGGACGGACATGCGAGTGGGCCTGTCCGCCAGCAACACCTCCCTCCTCAGCTCCTACTTTGACAGGGGGAGAAGCGCCGCCTTCCTTAGCAGTCCGGACCAGTTCGCCCCCGCTTTCCGCACCACCGCTTCCATGAGCACGGCCAGCTTCGGGGAACCCATCGATGTGCTGGCTGTGGACGCCGACAAGTTCCACCAGGTGGCGTGGTACCGGGAGGACTTCTCCCAAGAGCCCCTAGAGTCCCTGATGGAGAAGCTGCGCCCTCCTGAGGGTTCTTCTGGAGGCATCCAGCTCCCCACGGGAACCACGGGCCTGTCCATTTGGGTGCGGCCCAGCCGGCCCTTCAACCAGGTCATCCTGGCGGCCAAGGTCCGGGACTCCCAGGGCCAATACGCCAACTTCGCCTTTGGCTACACCGTACAGCGGGAGGACCAGGTGGAGCGCCGCTTCACCCTGAGCTTCAACGACTGGAGGCGGCTGGAGACCACCTTCAGCGAGGACTCGGTGTTCTCCAGCGGTAGGCGCCGGTTCGGCTCCAGCTACATGGCGCCACCCTTCACCCTGGAGGCCATCTTCGTGACCTTCCAGGACAGCCGCGAGGCCGGGGCCGTCTATCTGGATGATCTGGTGGCCCTTACCGGGCTCCAGCGCCACGAGGAGCCCCTGTACGATTTCCAGTCCTCGGCTGGCTGGCACGTGGTGGAGGACTACTCCTCGCCCGGGCTGTACAGCCTTGAGGTGAGCGAGTCCGTGGTCCGGGAGGGCCGCAGCCGCAGTTCGGCCTTTTTCTGGCCCGCTGGGGGCCTGGGCGCCGTGGGCATCCGCCCCGGCCCTCCAGAGCAGCCACTACCGGCCATTGTCAGTAAGTCGCTTCTTGGCAGGGCCGAGGCCAGCGTGGGGGACCAGCTCCTGGTGAACATAGGGGGCACCGCCATCCCCGTGAAGGTGGCGGGTGTGGTGGACTTCTTCCCCACCCTGTTCCCGGGCAACGCCCCCTTCGCCATCATGGATGTCCACAGCCTTCTGGCGTTCATGAACCTTCGGACGGTGCGGCTGCCCCAGACGGTCAACGAGCTGTGGGTGAAGCTGGACCCCCAAGGTATGGGCTCCGACGGGTTCACCAGGGTGCTTCAGGGCCACGGGGTGCGTATATCCGGGGTCACCCTGGCTTCGGATATCGTACAAAACCGGCTGTCCCACCCCATGCTCTCGGCCGGATGGAGCGGGCTGCTGTCCCTATCCTTCCTGACGGTGGCGGTGGCCAGCGCCTTCAGTGTGATACTCTACTCTTACATGGATGTCCGGCAGCGGCAGACCGAGTTTGCCCTGCTGCGTACCCTGGGGTTCTCCCGGAGGCAGGTCAACGGGGTTGTCTGGCTGGCCTTGGTGCTAATGGTGGTGTGTGGCATAGCGGTGGGGACTTGGGCAGGTCACCAGATCGCCACGGCCCTGTTGCCCCTTCTGGAGGTGGCGGAGGAGGGGACCCGGGTCACCCCGCCCATGGCCCTCCAGACTAACTGGAAGTCCATCCTCTGGTATTATCTTGTTCTCGCCCTGGTGGGCGCCGTCACGGCAGCGGTGCTGGCCATGCTGCTGGTGAGGACTCGCATCTACCAGGTGCTAAGGATCGGGGAGGCCGGATGAGCACGGTGATGAGACGGGGAGAAAGCAAGGGAACGGCGGCAACGCCTTATATCGAATGCAGGGACCTGTTCAAGATTTACAAGCGCGCCGACCTGGAGGTGGTTGCCCTGAGGGGCCTGGACCTGGAGGTGCAGCCCGGGGAGTTCATGGCCATAGTGGGCGCCAGCGGCAGCGGCAAGAGCACCCTTCTGAACATCCTCTCCGGCCTGGAC
The DNA here is from genome assembly GCA_034432835.1 of Dehalococcoidia bacterium. Taxonomy (GTDB): domain Bacteria; phylum Chloroflexota; class Dehalococcoidia; order Lucifugimonadales; family DAOUBE01; genus DAOUBE01. The sequence goes on from DAOUBE010000052.1 coordinate 11,244, forward strand.
AGACCGTCGGCCGGCCAGGTGCGCGTGGGGAGCAGGGACCTGATCAATATCACGGACCGGGACCTGCTCACCTACCGCCGGCTGGAGGTGGGCTTTGTCTGGCAAGCCACAGGCCGGAACCTGGTGCCCTACCTGACCGCCCTGGAGAATGTGGAGTTGCCTATGGCCATAGCCGGTGTACCTGGCAGAGAGCGGCACGCCCGGGCAAAGGAGCTCCTGGAGGCCCTGGGGCTGGGCGACCGCCTCAACCATCTGCCCCATCAGCTCTCCGGCGGCGAGCAGCAGCGGGTGGCCATCGGGGTGGCCCTGGCCAACCGGCCTCCCCTGCTCCTGGCCGACGAGCCGACGGGAGAGCTGGATAGCCGCAGCGCCGGCGAGGTGTACCGCAAGCTACGCCTGATGAACGAGACCCTGGGGGTGACGGTGGTCATGGTCACCCACTTCCCGGGCATCGCCCAGTACGTGGACCGGGTGGTGCACATCCGGGACGGGCGCATCAGCTCCGAGACCGTCAACGAGCCTACCTTCCACAAGTCGGGCGAGATGGTGCAGCAGGACTACGTGGTGGTGGACCGGGTAGGTAGGCTTCAGCTACCCCAGGAGTACGTTAAGAAGCTGGGCGTATCGGGCAGGGTGACCGTGGGTATGGAGGATGGCCGCATAACCATCACGCCTGCTGGTCCGAGGGAGGGGAAGTGAGAGGTACAAAGACACCTATCATCTCGGTAGTAGGTGTAACCCGGGTCTTCGGCGAGGGGGAACGCCGGGTGGTGGCTGTGAACGGTATCAGCCTTGAGGTTTACACCGGCGAGTTCCTGGCCATCGTGGGCCGCTCCGGCTCGGGCAAGACCTCCCTGCTTAACCTAATGTCGGGGTTGGACCGGCCCACCCAGGGCAAGGTTTACTTTGACGGGCAGGACCTGTCCCAGCTATCGGAGTCGGAGATGGTGGAGTTCCGCCGCCACGAGGTAAGCTTTGTGTTCCAGTCCTTCGCCCTGCTTCCCCTGCTTTCAGCCTACGAGAACGTGGAGCTGCCCCTGCGTATCAACGGCGCCTCCTGGAGGGAGCGGCGGCAGAAGGTCACCGAGGCCCTGGCCATGGTGGGCCTGGCCGAGCGGGCCAAGCATCGCCCCTACGAGCTCTCCGGTGGTGAGCAGCAGCGGGTGGCCATAGCCCGGGCGCTGGTCACTTCACCCCGGGTGGTCTTCGCCGACGAGCCTACAGGAGAGCTGGACTCGGCCACAGGCATGGCCATCGGGGGCATTCTGAGGGATGTGGTGGACAAGCAGGGGGTGACCTGCGTGGTGGTGACCCACGACCTGGCCCTGGCGTCTCTGGCCGACCGAGTCGTGGAGCTGGAGGACGGCGCCATCGCCAGAACCCCGTCCTTCACCATCCCTGAGGCACCCAGGAGCTAGGCTGGCTGCAGGATGAGGGTACGGGGCCGCCGTCCTACCGGACGGGGGTTGCGCTGTTATGGCGATGGGGGAGGGGATCAGGCCGCGCGGGCCACGTCCATATGGTTCATGGCCCTGAAGCCGTGAAGCTGGCGCCTGCCCATAGGCTCGTCCCACTGAGACGTGGGCTCGATGTAGTTCTTGAACTCCTTCTCTTGGGAGCACAGCCGGCAGACGCCGCGGCTCACAGGCCCTTTGGCAGGCTCTATGATCCAGTGGTGGCGGCAAGTAGCCGGCTGGGCCTTTTCAGGGGCTTCCGCTGCGCGAACTGATGTAGTCATTAAAGTCCGTTTCCCCTTTAGAGAGCTCTACACGAAAAGACTGCCAACAATGTAGGTCAGGGCACCGGTAATGCTGCCTTCCAGGACTCCAAAAAGGCATGTGGGCCAGAACCCGTAGATGGTCCCGTCCTTGTCCCCCGGTACATGGTTGTGAAAGAAGAAGGAGTAAAGGGCCATCCCTATGGCCGCGTAAGTGTGGACTCCAAAGACCCCTGTTATCCAGCCGGTAAGGACCGTGGGTACAGTCCAAAGCTCCGTGGCGGTGAACACCGCCCCCAGGAAATACAGGAACCGTTTGCTCCTTGCTTTGTTATCAGACTTTATGCCGGCTATCTCGACCATATCTACTCACCGGTTCTGGTAGTTTTGAAAGTATCGTAAAAGGGGGGCTTTTTCTATGGTACCTTGGTGCTAATCAGCGTGGGGCAATAGTGCTAACACCCCAAAGGTGGGCAAGCCAACGGGGTTAGTGCAGGCTGGTACCGCGGGACACGCCAGTGTGGAACAGTAACGCGGCCTACTATCCAGGCCGTGGCAGCTAGTGCCTAGGGCGACAGTGCGCCTCCATGGGCGAGGAGGTCAGGAGAGCCTGTAAAACTTGATGGCGTTGCGTCCCAGGAACTTGCTCCGCTCCTCTGAGCTTATGGGGCCCAGCGCCTCCAGGGCAGACTCCAGCACTCGCTGGTAGGGGGCGGCCAGGGTACACACCGGCCAGTCGCTGCCCCACATCACACGGTCAAAGCCAAACTTCTCCACCACGTGGTGCACGTAGGGCTTCAGGTCCTCCACTGTCCACCGGGACCAGTCGGCCTCGGTGACCATCCCCGATATCTTGCAGTACATCCCCGGTATGGCCGCCACGGCGGCTATCCTGCTGGCCCAGGGCTCCAACTGCCCAGAGGCGATGGGCGGCTTGGCGATGTGGTCCACCACCATGCGCAACCCGGGCACCATCTCCGCCAGGAGTGGGATGAAGCGCAGGTGCTGGGGCCTTACAAGAAGGTCGTAGGTAAGGTTGCGCTTGGCCACCTCGGCCAGACCGCGCCGCACGTCCGCCCGCATAAGCCACGAATCGTCCTTCTCGTCGTGCACCAGGTGGCGTATGCCCTTCAGCTTGGGGTGCTTCACCAGCTCGTCCAGGACCTGCCCCACGTCGGGACTGTCCAGGTCCACCCACCCCACCACCCCACCCACAAAGTCGTTGGCTTCGGCCAGCTCCAGGAACCAGCGTGTCTCCTCCACCGACTGGTGGGCCTGCACCAGCACCGTTTGCTGGACGCCGGTGGCTTTGAGAAGGGGCTTCATGTCCTCGGGCAGGTAGTTGCGCCGCAGGGGCGCCACCCTGTCCGTCATCCACGGGTACTGGAACCTGCCCAGGTCCCAGAAGTGGTGATGGCTATCCATGATGATCTCTCCACCATTGGATGGCGAAGCCATACACACCCTCCTCATTTACCACGGTAAGGGTAAGTGCAACCTATACCATGCTCCAGGACACAGTCAATGGTCACCCCTTAGGGGTGGGGGCCTCCGGCGGTACCAGCCCTTGGTGACGCAGCTCCTCCCAGAGCTGGGCCGGGATGGGGTGCTGGACCATGGCGACGTTGTCCTTGACCTCGTCCAGGGACCTGGCGCCGGGGATGACGGTGGCCACAGCGGGGTGGGCGAGGACGAACTGGAGAGCCGCCGCCCGCAGGGGCACGCCGTGGCGTTGGCACACGGCCTTGAGCTGCTGGGCTCGCTGGAGCAGGTGGGCTGGCGCCGGCGTGTAGTTGAAGGTGGCGCCTTCCTTGGGGTCGGCCAGGATGCCGCTGTTGTACGGGCCGCCTATGATGATGCTTATCCCCTTCTGCACGCATAGGGGCAGGAACTCGGGCAGGGCCGAGTGGTCCAGCAGGGTGTACCGTCCCGCCAGCAGGAAACAGTCGAAGTCCCCCTCCTGGGCGAAGCGGGCCAGCATCTGCCACTGGTTCATCCCGGCCCCGATGGCCTTGACCACCCCCTGGGAGCGCAGCTCCGCCAGAGTGGGGTAGGCCTCGTTGATAGCCTGCTCCCAGTGGTTGTCCGGGTCATGGATGAGGGCGATCTCCACGTGGTCCATGCGCAGGCGCTTCAGGCTCTCCTCCAGGGAGCGGAGGACGGCGTCACGGCTGAAGTTGAACACGGGCTCCAGGGGTGGCGTGTCTCGGAACTGGCCGGCCTGGGACCGGGAGGGGTCCGAGGGTTTGAGCAGTCTGCCCACCTTGGTGGATATGACAAAGCTGTCCCTGGGAAGGCCAGCCAGGGCCTCGCCGAACCGCGTCTCGCTGAGGCCGTACCCATACAGGGGCGCTGTGTCCATGTACCGGATGCCCAACTGGTAGGCTCCCCGGATGGCGGCGATGGCCTGCTGCTGGGGGACGGGCTGGAGCAGGTTGCCCAAGGGGGCGCCCCCCAGCCCCAGCCGGGTCACATTAACGCTGGTCTTGCCTATCTGCGCCAACTGGAAGGGGTCCATAGTCTCCTCCGGGATGGATTGATCAGTCCCTCGTCACTACCCCATTGGGTTGAGGCTAACATACAGTCCTCTCGCACCCCTGTCAAACCCTCGGTTCCAGGGCAGGGGGCTTACCTCACGCCGTCTCCAGGTCAAACACCTCCTCCATTGGGGACCACCACTCGCCGGGCCTGGCCTCGGGCACCGGCTCCTGGAAGGTGCGCATGAGCTGGTCCCACTCCCGGGCCCTGGGGTTGGTCTCTATGTACCTGGGGAAATCCCTTTCCACCTGGAAGCTATCCTTGGTCTCCATGTACATGAACAGCCTGCGTCCCTTGAGGAATATCTTCATGCGCGTGATGCCTATCTTCTTCAGGCCTGTCAGCACCTCGGGCCAGACGTGGCGGTGGTACTCCTTGTACTTTTCGATGACCTGGGGGTCGTCCTTCAGGTTCAGCGTCTGGGCGTAGTACTTCATGGGCTCCTCCTGGAGAAACTCCAGCGGATACTTTATCCCTCAGGGGGCCGGCTGTCACCTCCCCAGCATCACACCAGGGCGCAGATGTACCTGGGGCTATGGCCACGGGCGGCCGGTGGGGTTACACTGGCTGTTGCGGAGGGTGACCACCCTCCGCGCCAGGAGGTGGGTATGGCTGTGGTGGACCTGACCCTGTACCAGGAGCTGGTGGTCCAGCAGGAGGTGGAGCCGCTGGAGGTGTTCAGCGGGTTTGAGACGGAGAACCGCTACAGCGTACGGACATCCCAGGGCGATGCGCTGCTGTACGCCTACGAGGAGTCCGGGTTTCTGTCCCGGAATTTCCTCCGCACTCACCGGCCTTTGAGCCTCCAGGTCATGGACGGCCAGCGGCAGCCTGTACTGAAGGCGGAGAGGGGTTTCTTCTGGTTCTTTTCCCACCTGCACGTGTTTGACGGCCAGGGCCAGCGGCTAGGCTCGCTACAGCGCCGCTTTGCCCTCCTTGGCCGCAGGTTCGACCTGCTCAACGCTAATGGCAACTCCTTGGCAGAGGTGCGGGGGCCTCTCCTCCGCCCCAATACCTTCTTTGTGAACAGGCAAGGGAGGGAGGTGACCAGGATCACCAAGCAGTGGAGTGGGGTACTGCGGGAGGGGTTTACCAGGGCGGATACCTTCCAGGTCAGGTTCAACGAGGCCTTTCGGGAGCAGGAGTTTGTGTTACTGGTGCTGGCCACGGCCTTCGCCATAGACCTGGACTTCTTTGAGGAGCGGGGCAGCGGGCGGAGCAGCCAAGGGCGCGCCTTTAGGGGGTAGAGGCTGGTCCAGGGCGCGCCCTGGCAGGGTCCACCCCGCACCAGGGCACAGCCCTGGACCCTTCTCTTTGGGTGCCCAAGAAGGGATGTGTTTGGTTCCATCCACCCAGCAGGGCGAGCCCTGACCTCTCCCTTGGGGGAGGGTAGGGCGGCGATAGAAACCGCCAAAGGAGTTCGGCGGGACATGCCCACAATGGATCCCCTGTCAAGAGGGCTACCGGAGGGCGGTCACTCCCCTTGATCCAGCGCTCGGTGCCCTAATAGTGGCCCCTAGACCTGCCTGAAGGGAAGTGGGGTGGGCCCGGGGGGTCTTGGGCATCCCGGGCATCGGCTCCTGGCCCGCGGTGCCATCCCACACCCCGATGCTTGGGCGAGTTGAGCCACAGGGTGGAGTGTTGGCTGTCCTGCCCAGAGACCTAGGGAGAGATTTTTCCTGGCGGGGCGGCGCAAGGTGGCCGGCCAGGAGGTACCTCAGCGGCGGTTCAACCGCTTGGCCACTTCATTGATAGCCTCTGTGGTGCCCCAGGCCAGCACCGCGCCCACCAGTGCCCACACCAGGCTGAAGGCGGACAGAGATGTCATACCCAGCAGGGTACGCAGAGGCGCCAGGGACAGCACCATGAACTGGAGCCCTATGGCCACCACGATGGCCACCAGGAGCTGGGGGTTGAGGCGGGAGGCGCCCGAGACCCTGCGAACGGACAGGGCGAACAACAGGTGCCCTAGGATGAGTAGCAGGAAGCCGGCGGTGCGGGTCTCTTCCAGACCTACATCGAAGCGCGGCAGCAGGGCCAGTGTGAGCAGCACCAGGAAGGCCAGCACTCCGCCACCGGTGATGATGAAGCGCAGGGAAGGCCGGTCGAAGAGGGGTGCTCTGGGGTCTGTGGGGGGACGGCGCATCCCCTGGGGATTCTCGTCCAGGGCCAAGGCCAAGGCGGGCACCGAATCGGTGACCAGGTTTATCCATAGGAGCTGGGCGGCGGTGAGGGGCAAGAGCAGTTCGCCTGCGGCGTCTCTCAGGCCCAGGATGGCGGCGCCGAAGGCCCCCACCGTGACCACCAGGATCTCGGCGATGTTACCCGCAAACAGGTACCGGATGAACTTCTGGATATTCTCGTATATCCGGCGCCCCTCCTCTATGGCCGCCACTATGGTGGCGAAGTTGTCATCCAGCAGCACCAGGGAAGCCACCTCCCGGGCCACGTCGCTGCCCCGCTGGCCCATGGCCACCCCCACGTCGGCCCGCTTCAGGGCTGGGGCGTCGTTGACGCCGTCTCCCGTCATGGCCACTATCTCGTGGTCTGCCTTCAGGGCCTCCACTAGGGCCAGCTTGTCCTCCGGCTGGACCCTGGCGAAGACGTTCACCTCGCGGGCCAGGTCGGCCAACTGGGGGTGCGAGAGCTCCCGCAGGTCCCGCCCGGTGGCCACCCTTCCGGAGGGTATTCCCACCTGTCGGGCGATGGCCACCGCCGTGGCTGGGTGGTCGCCGGTGATCATGATCACCCGTATGCCTGCCCCTTGGGCTTCCTGGATGGCCTGGGGTACCTCCTGGCGAGGGGGGTCCCACAGCAGGACGGCCCCCAGCCAGGTCAGGCCCTCCTCCCTTTCACCCTCCGCCCAGGCCAGCCCCAGGGTGCGGTACCCCTGGGCGCCGTAGGCCTCCAACTTCTCTCGCCACGCGGCCCTCTCGCTGTCGCTGAGGGTTGAGCGCTCCAGAAGGACCTCGGGAGCGCCTTTGAGGTAGCTAACCTTGTGCCCATCCTGGCTCACTGTGACCCGCATGAACTTCCAGGCCGAGTCAAAGGGGCGTTGGCTAAGGCGGGGGTGAGCCATACGCACCGCCGTGGGGTCCAGGCCCTGGGCCCTGGCGTAGTCCAGGAGGGCCACCTCCATGGGGTCGCCGGCGGGGGAGCCCGGTTCGGCGTCGTTGGCCAGCACCATGGCTTCCAGGGCTAGCTGGCGGTCGGGGGTATCCATGTCGGGCACGCGCATCCGGTTCTCCGTGATGGTCCCCGTCTTATCGGTGGCGATGACGGTGACGGAGCCCAGGGCCTCCACGGCCACCAAGCGTCGCACCACGGCCTTGCGGCGGGCCATGCGCTCCACGCCAAAAGCGAAGGTGAGGGTCAGCACGGCCGGCAGGCCCTCCGGGACCGCCGCCACCGCCAGGGCCACGGCGAAGAGGAAGGCCTTGGGGAACTGCTCCAAGCCCTCCAGCAGCACGCCGCCCAGGACCAGGAGAGCGGCCAAAAGGATGACCCACCGCGCCACCTGGCGGCCCAGGGCCTGGAGGCGCCGCTCCAAGGGCGTCCTCTCCGCCTCGATGGTGGCCAGCATGGAGGCCAGCTTTCCCAGGGAGCTGCTGGGCCCCGTGCCCGTCACCTGGAACAGGCCCTTGCCCCGGACCACCAGGGTGCCAGCGAAGAGCTCGTCTCCCACCCCCTTATCAACGGGCACGGATTCCCCGGTAAGCACTGACTCGTCAACCAGAAGGCCCTGGCCCTCCAGCACGGTCCCATCGGCGGGTACCCGCTCTCCAGCCTCCAGGCGGGCGGCGTCGCCAGGCACCAGCTCTGGACTGGGGACCTGCCGGAGGCGCCCGTCGCGCAGCACCCACACGCGGGGTATGGTCAAGTCTTTTAGGTGGGCCAAGGCGGTGGCGGCCCGCCCTTCCTGCCACACTCCCAGCCCCGAGTTCAACAGAAGGATGGCTAGAATGCTGAGGGATTCGAAGGGTAGCCCACTGGCACCCTCCACAACCCAGGCGATGAGGTCCACCGCCAGTGCGAAGATAAGGATGTATATAAGGGGGCTCTGGAACTGGCGGAGGAACCTTCGCCACAGCGGCTCTGGGGGCGACTCGGGGAGGGCGTTGGGGCCGTACCGCGCCAGACGCTCCCTGGCCTCCTCCTCGGTCAGCCCGATCTTCTCAGTCCTTGGTTGCACCAGACTCCCTGCCTGGTAGGTTTGGGTTATGAGTGTTGCAACGCTCTACCCTCCACTTTAACCCATATGCGGACTGGCAGGAAGTACCAGCACCCGGTCCGAGGTTTACACTGGCATCGATTCCAACTGGTACCCTCAGGGGGGAGGCCCATGGCTTTGCGCTGGAAGTGGTCACCTTGACGGCCGGCGAAGTGAGAAGGGTAGTAGCTTCTCAGACTTCGCTTTAACCAGGCTGAGGTCAACCCCGGCTGGCTTAAGCCCTTCTACTGGATGAGACCGTCGCGCAGGGCAATGGCGACGGCGTGGGCCCTGTTCCGGGCGTCCAGCTTGTCCAGGATCTTCCTCCACTGGTTCTTGATGGTCTGCTCTCGCAGATGGACCATCTGGGCGATCTCCCTGTTGGAGTAGCCGTTGGCCGCCAGCCGGAGGATGGTCGGTTGTATGTCGGATAGCGGTCTGCTGGTCACTTATCACGCAACGCGAAAGGGATCTCTGGCCTGGCGAGCCCCTGCACCACGCCAAGCGTACTAATATGAGACATAATGATGACACCTGATAAGCTGATGTCAATTTACACTACATAACATTGCCTCCAAGGCTGGGGGCTTTGGCGCCGGCAAATCCCGACGGCCTCTGGTGCGGGTGGGGGTACAATATAATCAGGGGCTAGAGCGGAAAAGACCTACCAGCAACCCTACCCCAGGGGAGGGACCATGAATGAAGCGGTGCTTGTCTTGGATATGGTGAACGACTTTGTTACCGGTAAGCTCAAGACCGACCGCGCCCAGGCCATCATAGGGCCGTTACAAGAGCTGCTGTCGGCGGCCAGAAGGTCTGGTCGGCCGGTGGTTTACATCGGTGACGCTCACCTGCCCGAGGACCCCGAGATCCCCATATGGGGGGAGCACTCCATGCGCAACACCCAAGGTGCGCAGGTGGTACCGGAGCTGGCGCCCCAGGGCGGCGACTACATACTGGAGAAGCGTACCTACAGCGGCTTTCATGAGACGGGCCTGGACCTGCTGCTGCGAAGGCTGGGAGTGGATACCGTGGTGGTCACCGGCCTGCACACCAACATCTGCGCCCGCCACACCTCGGCCGACGCCTCCCACCGGGGCTACCAGGTTGTGATACCCGAGGACTGTGTCCAGGCCCTGAGTGAGGAGGAGCACCGGTCCGGCCTCGACTACCTGAAGCGCATCTATGGAGCGCGAATAACCTCGTCCTCTGAGCTGGCCGCTGAATGGGCGGGGTCCCAGCGTAGGGCAGCCTCGGGCAAGCCAGTCAGTTAGGGTGGAGTCGGCACAGTAGCAGAGCAAAGGCGTTGCAGGGTCTGGGGACGGTGCCGGCGGGCAAAAAGCGCCCCGAGGAACCTTTCAGTGTACCCTGCCAGCCTTCAGTACCCTATGCGTCTTTCGGGCTTACGCCCTACTCAACGTTCGGTATCCTACGGTCCAACAGGTTTACCCTAGTCAGTACCTCGGGGCCTTGTCATAATAACATGGGCGCCCCTAGCCGTCAAGGAACACGCCATGTCACATTTTCTCAGGCTGACGGACTCCATCCGACGTGATCAGCCTGACACCGAAGATTTATGCGTGTTACTCGCCGCCTTAGTACCCTTTCCCTGCGCCTATCCGGTCATGGTCATCTTGGGGCTGGGGTGGCCTGCCCGTCAGTTGAGCTGTGCCCACTGTTGTCCCAGGCGTTCGAAGCGCCGGTGTAGCTCCTTCACCGCCTCCTGGGATATGGACAGGCCCTCCTGTACCGCGCGTATGTTGGCTAGCATGTGGGCGGGGTTGCGGGTCCCCACAATGGCTGTATCCACCTCCGGGTGGGCCAGGGTGAAGGCCAGGGAGAGGAGCACGGGGTCGGCGGGGGTGCCGGGGATGGGACCTAGGGCGGCCATGGCCTGGGCACGGCGGAAGTAGTCCTCGGAGTAGGCCGAAGGGGCCTGGGCTGCCCCCCACACTGCGTTGGCCACGGGCTGTTTGGCGATGATGCCCATGCCCCTGGCTTCGGCCAGGGGGAACAGCCAGGTACGGGCCTGCTGGTCCACCAGGTTAAAGCTGGTCTGGAGGGTGTCGAACAGGCCGCTCTCCACAGCCCATCGCGCCGCCTGGTTGTCGCCGCTGTAGCCGATGAAGCGGGTCTTGCCCGCCTGCCTGGCCTTCTCAAGGGCCTCTATAACCTCGCCCCGCTCCAGCACCTCCACCTCGCACGAGTGCAGTTGCACCAGGTCCAGGTGGTCGGTGTTCATGCGCCTCAGGCTGCGGTCGATGCTGTCCGTCACCGTCTGGGCGGTCCAGGGCTGGCCCTGGTAGCCGCCCGAGACGTGGCCGCACTTGGTGGCCAGAACGTACTCCTGTCGGCGGTGGGCGATGGCCCTGCCGATGAGCTCTTCGCTGTTGCCGTAGCATTCGGCCGTATCCAGGAAGTTGATGCCCGCGTCCAATGCGGCGTTCAACACGTGGGCTGCCTGGGAGACATCGTCCAAGGTCAGGCGGCCTATCTCCGCCAGGCCCACGCCCAGCCTGCTGACCTGGAGTCCCGTCTTGCCCAGGATGGCCATCTCCATGGGTGTTCTCCTGTGCCGAAGGGTGGGGTACATGATATCGGGGTCTGTACCGGCGCTGCTACTGCTCCACCTGGGTGGTCTTGCTATCGGCGCGGGTCAGGGATATGTGGGCGAACTCCGAGTCCTTGGTTGCCCCGTGCCAGTGCTTCTCACCGGCGGGTATGAAGATGACGTCGCCCACCGTGACCACCTGTTGCTCCTTCTCCGTGGCGACTATGCCGGTGCCAGAGGTCACCAGCAGGACCTGGTCGCTCTCGTGAATGTGGAACTTGTTGCGCACGCCCTTGCCAAAGCTGACGATGGTCATGTTGTAGTCCTTGCTGTCTGGCGTGAGGGGCTGCACTGTTACCTCAGGGCCGGTGAAGAGGGGGCTGGCGTGGGGTTTCTTGGGTACCTTGCTCATGGTGACTACCTTCACAATCACCTCCATGGAAAAAGTTGGCCTACACCCTGTCTGGCGTCGGTGGCGGTGGGAAGATGGGGCCAGCGGGTGCAGGAGATGGTCGGGAAGTATGGTACCGCAGTTCTCGGCGGATTTCCACCCCAAGTCTCCGGCGGGCCTGCTGGCTTGTGCTGGGTGCTGCCACGCCCCTCTGTCCCCTTAGGGGGCTACGGGGGCAGCGCCACCCCAGGACTCTCGCCTTCCCATAGTGCCCACATCTCCCCTCTCCTGATAGCAGCTTGCTTGCCAGGGGAGGTTGATAGATGTCATTCTGAACCCTTGGCACAAGGGCGAAGGACCTGGCGGGGCGGGCCACCTCCCCTCCAGATTCTTTCGTCTCTGTGCTCCCTCAGAAAGGCACCTCAACAACTGCCCAGAGTATATGGCACCCCTAGCGGGATACCGAGGCCAAGCAGACATTACCCTTCCGAAGGGCTTTAGCGCGAAGGGCGGCGCGGAGCCCAGGGGAGGGCACCTGGCCCAAAATGGTGGTAAAATGCTCAGGCAAAATCGGGCCGCGATGCCCCATCTGTTGCCTAGAAAGAGGTATAAGCCATGCCGATGCTCGATCGGTTCAAGGTGCCCCTGAAGGACCAGGTCCGGGTGCCCCACACGTCTCTGCGGGCCACGGTGAAGGCCCTGTTCGAGAAGATGGGGGTGTCCGGGGAGGATGCGGACCAGGCCGCGGACACCCTGGTCACCACGGACCTGCGAGGCGTGGAGACCCACGGCGTCTCCAACATGCTCCGCGCCTACGTCCAGGGGTACACCAGCGGCAGGATCAACCCTCGCCCTCAGTGGAAGGTCCTACGGGAGACCCCTTCCACCGCCACCATCGACTGTGACAAGGGCTTGGGGATAATCATGGCCCCCAAGGCTATGAGGATGGCTATGGACAAGGCCCGGAAGGTGGGGGTGGGCGTGGTGGTGATGAACAACGGCGGGCACCTAGGGGCCTGCGGCTACCACGCCATGCTGGCTGCCCAGGAGGGCATGGTGGGCATGTGCGCCACCACCGGCGGCCTGGCCCTGGTCCCAACCTGGGGTGCTGAGCCCCGGCTGGGTATCAACGCCATGGCCATCGCCGCCCCAGCCAAGAACGAGCCCTTCTTCCTCTTCGACGCGGCCACCACCACCATCGCGGGTAACAAGGTCCAGCTAGCCAAGAGGGTGGGAGCCAAGCTCCACCCCGGCTGGATAGCCGATGAGAACGGTGTCCCCATCATGAAGGAGGTGGACCCGCCCGACCGGGGCCGGCTGTTCCTGCTGCCCCTGGGGAGCACCCGGGAGATGGGCTCCCACAAGGGCTACGGCCTGGCCATGATGGTGGAGGTCTGGACCACCCTCCTCTCCGGGGCCTTGCCCTGGGTACTGGAGCCAGGTGCAGGCTCCAAGCACTTTGTGGCGGCCTACAACATCTCGGCCTTTGTGGACCTGGAGCAGTTCAAGGAGAACATGGACAGGACCCTGCGCATGCTCAGGGAGACCAAG
>DAOUBE010000053.1:0-6981 GCA_034432835.1 Dehalococcoidia bacterium
CCAACGCCTACTCCTTCATCGGAGCCACCTCACAACTACGGCTTCTGGGGGAGTATGCGCCTAAGTGGGCCCAGCGTCTGAAGGCGGAAGGAGTGGATGCAGCGCTACTGGTCGGTGCCTGACCGGTATGCCATGTGTCCGTGGGACACACCGCGAGGGTACTGGAGGAGGCGGGCATCTCCACCGTGGCCATATACATCCGAGCGTTCCGCCATCAAGCGGTGAACCTGAAGACGCCACGAGTGGTGGTCACCCCCCACATCTTGGGCCGAACCGTGGGCAGACCGGGGGACGCCGAGGGCCAGCGGAGGGTCGTCCGGGAGGCGCTGCGATTGCTGGAGCAGGCACAAACGCCCGGGACCATAGTAGACCTGTAAGCAAAGAAAAGACCACCTTTGCCGGCAGCCAAGCCCATGCCCAGAAACCCTGTGCCAATGGTGCTCTACGTTGCAGAATCACACCTAGCAATATGCCACAGGGCAAAAAGTATAACGTCGTGGTTGTTAAATCAGGCCCTGTCCAAATGCTCACCGTGGCGGCTAAGCATGGGATCCAAGTTAGCTGGTCTCGACCATTGCCCCCAGGCCATCACTGCAGTGTCTTGATGTATTCGATAATGGACTGGATCTCAAGGTCGGATAGCCGGTCACGGAAGTTCTGTGGCATGATGCCGGGGCTGAAGCCCCTGACCACCTTGGCATTGGGGTCCACCACAGACTCCCAAAGGTAGTCCTCGTCGGCCAGCACGGTCGAACCGTCCGACAGCGGCTGTTCCGAGCCATAAAGACCTTTCCACGTTGGTCCTACGCTTGGGTTTCCGTCAGACGTGTGACAAGCGACGCACCCCATCTGGCGGGCTAGCTGCGCCCCCATCTCCGGATTGACCAGAACCACCGTCGGCGTGGGCGTAGCCTTTGGGGTTGGCGTCGGAGTAGGGCTAAGGCCAGTGCAGCCGGCTAAGAGGGTGATAACAGCCAAAGAAACAGCAATGGGCACGTAGTGCTTCATGCCGAGCCTCCTGGACCACCAAACAAGACCTACAGGGCGGCGAACTGAAGGACTATCCAGTTTGTCAAGCACGCCGCCCTGTCTCTCGTGGACGGAATTGCCTGCCGCCTGCTAGCAGTCTGGGGCGGGGGTGACCATGAAGTTGTGGTCAATCCCCTTGCTCACCTGTCCCCAGGGGGCCTGGAAGTCCCGGACGGCGATATGGACGAACCAGACACCCTTTGCCCCAGGAGCGCCGCCGTGCACGTCATTGACCATGTCGTGGAAGTGAACGAACCCTTGTCCAAACTGAGCCTCAACCCGCTCTTGGTCCGCCTTGCAGAAGACACCCGGCACCCCCAAGGCCACCCAGTTCAAGTTCTCCGCCTTGTTGAGGTCCATATTGTCGAAGTGTAGAGCGATGACCCCGCCAGTCGGCAGCATGAACGCCCTGTGGTCGGTCATACTGGGCATTGCCACAGGATCCAGTAGGGATGTAAGCTGCAGCCAGTACTTGCTGTCCCGCTCCAGTCCGCTAAGCTGACCCTGCACCTGTGATAGCTGGGACTGCAGGCTGGCTATTTCTCGATTCTTGGAGTCCAACTCTTCCTGGGTAATTCCAGTTCTGCAGGCTCCCAAGACGAACAGCGTTATAACTGCCATCGCCCCCAGAACGTATATCGGGACGGGTCTTCCGTGCCTCATTCTGCTGTCCTCCTCCACAATATGCTGACCCCTTTCATCCCAAGGACCCATCTAGACCGCCTCGCCCGCCTTTTGAGCTGGTCGGCCAGCTATCACTGCATCCACCCGGCTCTTCAGCAGTCGTACGGGTACGGCGCCAACGAGCCGGTCCACCTCTTTGCCGCCCCGTATGAACAGCAGTGTCGGGATAGTTCGCACGTTGAAGGCTGCGGCCAGTCTCTGATTGTCGTCAACATTCACCTTGGCTACTTTCAACCGGCCTTGGTATTCCTGGGCAATAGCGTCAACGGTGGGGGCAATCTTCTGGCAAGGGCCGCACCACGGCGCCCAGAAGTCAACCAACACCGGTCTATCAGATGCCAGAACCTCCGAAGGGAAGGTCGAATCGGACACAGCTATCGGTGCCGTCATGGTTACCTCCAACTTAGGGTTACCTCGAGCCTACAAAAGCACCCCGCTAGCTCGATGTGCCATCCATTGTCGGGGCTGGGAGGCTAGAATGATGTCGTCGTGGCGACAGCGGTGTTACAATGGCAAGGGTCGGAGTGACGACAGACCGCCTGTCAGGAGGGGAGCTAGGATGAACAAAGTACGGAAGGTCTTCTCACGGCCGTCAGAGAGGCGGTTCCTTATGGCGAAGGTGGACTATCTCAAGAGGGTCGACATCTTCAGAAGCATGACCCGCGAAGAGATTGACAGCTTTGGCAAGAAGCTCCCGATGAAGGAGTGCTCCCGTGGCACCCTTCTCTTTACACCAGATGACCCCGCCGAGAGACTTTTTATCCTCAAGGAGGGCCAAGTAGAATTGTACCGGCTTACGGCAGGAGGCAAGCGTCTGGTCACGCGCCGCCTTGGCCCAGGAAGTATCTTTGGTGAGATGGGGCTCTTCGGCCAGACCATGCACGGGGAGTTTGCCGAGGTTACCGAGGACGCCCTGGTATGCTCAGCCACGCGGGAGGACCTGTTGCATCTCTTGCGGGAATATCCTGACGTGGCCGTGCGTTTTATGGAGCTCATCGGTAGCCGCCTTAGGCAACTGGAGGAGCGTCTCGAACACGCGGTATTCAGCCCTGTTCCAGTCCGCTTGGCCAGCTTCCTCTTGGCCAATGCAGATCCCACCCAGGGACAGGTCTCAGGACTCACCCATGCGGAGATCGGGGATACCATTGGTGCATTGCGACAGACGGTCACCGAGACCTTGAGTAAGTGGAGAGATGAGGGCTTGATAGAAGTGGGGCAGAAACTGATAAAGATCAAAGACCGGACCAGATTGAAGGAGATAGCCCAGAGGGACAGTGGCTAAACAAGTCGCCCAATGACCATGTGCAGCATGAGCTGCCGGGCAAGTACTCCGGGTCATACCAACAGAGTGCCACCGGGCTATAGGGCCAGTGACGGGAAACAAGACGGATTGGAACCTGCTGACATTGAAGGTGAAGTAAGTTCGCCCACGCGCTGCCCTACGACCCAGGTCTCCCAGCCTTCCGCCGCGCCCCACTGGCGCCGTCGGCTGGCATACTCTACGCGCCTTACGCAGCTGCTGCGGTGCACGGCGCTGTCCTGGATGGTGAGTTCCAGCCGCTAAATTTCTGCTATGCTGTGATCTCCATTGGTCTGTGGAGTGTTTGGCTCTTGGAGCTTGCAACCACTGCTTTGTTGCTGCCCTCTTCGGTAAAGAAGAAAGAGCCCTGTACCGAGGCCCAAGATGAAATACCCCGTCGCCAGACCGTAGACCAGCCCGATGTTGGTGTCAAGGAATCCACCGATACTAGTGCCGCTGAGAACCCCAACCATAAGGGGCAGTGTGGCCGGTAGGTGGCAGGGACAGGCGATGAACCCGGTCACCGCCAGGACTCCTCCCCAGATTTTCGCCATCCCTGTACCCCCTTTCTTACGTAAGCGTGGAAATAAGGCCGCCCTTGAACAGCCAGTAGTAGACGATGTAACCTCCCGCCACAATAAGCAGCACAGCGCTCACTCGCTCTACGTACGGCACGAACCGGCGGAGGTGCCCTACCAGGGCACCCCGGAACACCCCGATCCCGAGGGTAAGGGCCAGGATGACCAGTCCCATTCCCAGGGCGTACAGCACAAACTGAAGGGCTGCGGCCAAGAAGCTCTGGACTGCGAGGGAAGCACCGACCACCGTCAAGAAGATGGGGAGGGTACAACTGAGTGAGGCCAGGGCAAAGGCCACCCCGAACAAAAAGAAGCCCCTGAAGCTTATGGTCCGTGGGTCGCCAATATAAGTCGACCACCGGGCGGCAAAATCCGCAGAGATATGGTGGCCTCGCAATCCCGCCACGCCCAGGACTACCAGTCCTCCTCCAATCCCCAGTGCCACCCACGGTACCAGGTTTACAATGAGACGCCCTCCCGCCGAGACCAGCAGCCCCACGCCACCGAACAGTAGCACAAACCCAGCAGTGACCGTGACCGATACCAGGACAGATCTAACTATCTGGGTAGGCAGCACGGCCGTGCCGCCTCCGAGCCCGGCAGTACCAAGATCCCTGCTGCCCAAGTACAACCCCAAATAGGCCGGAAGCATGGCAAATCCGCAGGGATTCACCGTTGAGACCATACCCGCCCCAAAGGCGTAGCCCAGGGGGAGAAGATTGGCGATGTCGCCAGTCCACGTGCTTAGTTGGCTTACCAGATGCTCGATCACGAGGGCTCACCTTTTTCCCGATGAAGCCACGAGCAGCTCCTCCACTAACTCCGTTAGCTTGGCCTCATTCAGTATGCCCACCCACTGCCGATGGAGCTTTCCATCGGGGGTGATAAACTGGGTCGCCGGCAGGCCAGGGACACCAAGCTGCTGGACCACGTCCACGCTTGGCGGCGTACCCGCCGGATAGGTGACACCCAACCGGCGGAGCTCCAGCTTCGACCTGGCCTGGTCGCCGAACCCCGGGAAGAAGCGCCCCACGTCTAGCCCCACGAAGAGCACCCGGTCTCCATACTGCTGCCATACTTTCTCCAACTCGGGCATCTCCGCCGTGCAGGGTGGGCAGTTGGACGCCCAGTAGTTCATGACGATAGGCCGATTCCCTAGAAGACTGGCGAAATGCGGCTTAGAACCACCCAGGTGGCCATCTCCCTGGTAAACGATGATGGAGAAGTCAGGGAAGTCGGAGGAGGAGACCCCCCTTTCGCCTCCTGTCGTCTTGGGACCCGCAAGAGCCTGCGTCAGCACCACCAGCAACGCCATGGCGACCGCCACGCCAGCCCCAGCCAAAAGCCACCTGGCCTGTGGATTCTTCCAGCGCCTGCCTCCACCTGATCCCTCCGCCTGCTTTGCTGTTTGCGTCACGGGCGACTCCCTTGCTACACTGCTTGTTCACTGGCTGGCGGGAACCCCAGCGCCTGAAGGGCTTCCAAGATTTCTTCCATCTTTACGCCCCCGGGCCTCAGCTTCAACACGATACGCCCTTGCTCGTCATCCGCATGGACGCGCTCCACTCCTGTTAGTTGGGCCAGCGTCTCCTCAATCAGCCATGTGCTGGGCACTGCACAGCAACCGCCTCCCACCAGCGGGCGACGCCGCAGCTCGGGAACGGTCAGGCTCAGCAGCGTGGTCTTGCCGCTCTGGCTTCTCATGGGCTTACTCCACACAGCAGGCCATGATAGAGACATCCCTGGTGAAGGCCTGGGCCGCCCGCTTTATGCCTTCGCTCAGGGTGGGAAACACGAAGAGGGTATCCACCAAGTCGTCCACCGTCAGCCCGTGCTTTATCGCCAGGGTGGCTACGTGAATGAGGTCCGCCGCGTAGGGCGCCACGATGTGCACCCCCAGCACCTTGCTGCTCCGGGGATGGACCACCATCTTAAACAGCCCCCGGTCCTCACCGATGGCCAGAGCTTTGGGAACGGCGTCCATGGACACCGTGCGGCAGGCGCAGGCGTTGAACCGCCGCATCTCCTCCTCTTCCGTCAGGCCAACTGAGGCCACCTGGGGGTTGGTGAACACAGCATGGGGGATGTGGTCGTAGTTGAGGGTTCTCACCGGCAGGGTCAGGGCGTTCTCCGCCGCCAGGGCGCCCTCCTTGGCCGCCACCGTCTCCAGGGCCATTCGCCCCACGCAGTCGCCGGCGGCAAAGACGTCAGGGTTATCCGTCTGGTAATACTGGTTGACCAGGACGAACCCGTTGCGGTCTGTCCGCACGCCCGCGGCTTCCAGGTCGAGGCCGGCGGTGTTGGCCCGCACCCCTGCAGCCAGCAGCAGCTCCGCAGCGTTGACCTCGTGGGTCTCCCCATCCTGCGAGAAGGTCACCACCTTCCGCCGGTCCACCTCGGCCACCTGCTCCACCCGCACGCCGGTGTGGATGGCGATGCCCTCCTCCTCCAGGCAGCGCTGGAGCTCTGCAGCGACCTCCGGCTCATGTTTGGGGAGAATCTGGGGCATGGCCTCCAGCACCGTCACCCGGCTACCGAAGTGGGCGAACATCTGGGCAAACTCCAGGCCCAGAGGACCCCCGCCGATGACCACCAAGGAGTCGGGGAGCGCGGTGAGTTCCATGGCGGTGACATGGTTCAGCCAGCGCACCCGGTCCATTCCCGGCACCGGAAGGGGCTTGGTGGAGGCGCCCGTGGCAATGAGCACCTTGCGACCCTGGTACACCTGGCCGTTGGCCTCCACACGAGTAGGGCCCACGAATCGGGCCCTCCCTTCCAGGTAGTCCACCCCGTCCAGGTGCTCCAGCACCCGCTGGTAGTTGGCCTGGCGGGCCTGGGCCACCATCTCGTCCTTGCCCCGCATGGCGGCGGCAAAGTCGAAGGCCGGATGGTGGCCGTTACCCAGGGCGGCGAAGCGGGGGCGCTGGGAGTAGTACAACGCCTCGCCCACCGCCAGTAGGTGCTTGCTGGGCATGCACCCCACGTTGACGCAGGTGCCGCCCATGGGAAGGCCACTGTTGAGCATGAGGACGGACCTCCCCAGGTCCGAGGCTTTGGTAGCCGCTGCGAAGGCTGCCGCGCCGCCGCCGATGATGATCAAGTCATACTTTTCCATGGAACTCTCCTTTGCTTTTCTATCGATTCGATGGCTGGGCGCCTCGGAGCCATTCAAGGGCCTCCTCAGAGACGCTGAAAGCGCTGTTCTCGATAATCCCGCAAATGCGGCCGCCCGCCGGGCGGCAGTCCTCTAAGGCTCCAGCGCGCCGGTACAGCTCGACCAACTCCGCCCGGAAAGCCTGAAGGTCCCGCAGCGCCGCCTCCACCTGGGCCAGCTTAGCCTCCAGCAGGCCCCGCACATGCGCGCACGTCGGCTGGCTACGGTCGTGGACC
>DAOUBE010000054.1:0-6934 GCA_034432835.1 Dehalococcoidia bacterium
GCCCCTCTGCTAAGGGTAACAGGGGAGAATCCCCAAGGGCGAGCCCTTGACCCACACTTCCCTGAGTTGGTCAGTGAGGGTATGTGACCAGGGAAGGTGAAAGCGGGTGCAGGGCGTGCCCTGCCGGATGAGTGGGACCAAACACAATCCTTCTTGGTCACTCAAAGAGGAGGGTCCAGGGCTGTGCCCTGGTGCAGGGTGCACCCTGCCAGGGCTCGCCCTGCCGGGTGGGTGCGTCAAACACATCCCATCTTGGGTGCCATAGGGGGTACTGGGAAGGAGGGGGCCTTGGGGGGCCCGACATCCCACGCCGCCAGAAGGGGGAGGGGTGGACCAGGCACGCAACCAAAGGGAACATCCTGCCCCCTGCCCAGGGGGAACAAAGGAGGTGGCCGGTGCCCACGCCCATCATCGCCGGTAACTGGAAGATGAACACCACCGTGCCCGAGGCCGTCAAGCTGGCATCGGACATGAAGGATGCCCTGGCCTCCACCCCGGGCGTGGACGTGGTCCTCTGTCCTCCCTTCGTCTCCCTGGACCCGGTGTCCAGGGTCATCCAGGGCACCCCCATCATGCTGGGCGCCCAGAACATGTACTACGAAGAGAAGGGGGCCTTCACCGGCGAGATATCGCCCCTCATGCTCAAGGGCATGTGCCAGTTCGTCATCCTGGGCCACTCGGAGCGGCGGCACATCCTGGGGGAAGGGGACGAGCTGGTCAACCGTAAGGTGAAGGCCGCCCTCAAGGCTAGCCTGCGCCCTATCCTGTGTGTGGGCGAGACCCGGGCACAGCGGGACCAGGGCCAGTCCCAGGACGTGGTGCGGGAGCAACTGGAGCGAGGATTGGAGGGGGTGGAGGACCACCACGGGCTGGTGGTGGCCTACGAGCCTGTTTGGGCCATAGGCACCGGGACTCCCGCCACGCCGGAGATAGCCCAGGAGATGATGGGAGGTGTCATCCTGGGGGTGTTGGGGGCCCTGTTCGGGGAGCACGCGGCCCTGGAGGTTACCCTGCTCTATGGCGGCAGCGTCACCGCCGACAACATCGCCGGGTTCGTGGCCCAGCCATCCATCCACGGCGCACTGGTGGGTGGGGCTAGCCTTCGGGCCGACCAGTTCGTGCAGATAGTCAGGAAGACCGCCGAGGTTAAGGGCGGGCGGTAGCGGTCTGGTCCTGCGGTGTCCAGAGTCATCACCATTGTAGGCCCCACAGCGGTGGGCAAGAGCGCCCTGGCGCTGGAGCTGGCCCAGGGCCTCGGCGGCGAGATTGTCAACGCCGACAGCCGCCAGGTGTACCGGTACATGGAGATTGGGACGGGCAAGCCCACGCCGGAGGAGCAGTCCCGGGTCCCCCATCATTTGTTTGACATAATAGACCCGGACGAGGAGTTCAGCCTGGCCCGGTACCTGGACCTGGCCCACGGGGCCATCCAGGACATTCTACGCCGGGGCAAGCTCCCCCTGGTGGTAGGCGGCACGGGGCAGTACATATGGGCCCTGGTGGAGGGGTGGCGGGTCCCCGGGGTGCCTCCCCAGCCCCAACTGCGTCGGGAGCTGGAGGAGCGTGCAAGACATAACGGCGTGGCCCAGCTCTACCAGGAGCTCCAGAGGGTGGACCCTGAAGCCGCAGCCCGCATCCTGCCCAACAACCTGCGGCGCATCGTCCGGGCCCTGGAGGTGTACTACACCACCGGCGTCCCCTTCTCTCGCCTGGCCTCCCGAGGAGAGACCCCCTACCGGTGGCTTATCCTGGGCATCACCATGCCCAGGGAGGAGCTGTACCGCCGCATAGACCAGCGGGCCGAGCTTACCCTGGCCAGGGGCTGGCTGGAGGAGGTGCGGGGCCTGCTGGCCCGGGGCTACTCCCCCGACCTGCCCTCTATGTCCAGCCTGGGCTACCGGGAGCTGGTCCAGCACCTCCAGGGTGAGCTGTCCCTGGAGGAGGCGTTGCAGCGCATCAAGTACCAGACCCACCGCCTGGCCCGCAGCCAGTACACCTGGTTCCGCCTTAACGACCCCAGGATTCACTGGCTGGAGAACGACGAAAACCTAGTACGAAAGGCCTATCAGCTTGCCAGGGCTTTTCTACAGGACAAATGTTAAAATACCTCAAGGAGGCGCATGAGGTTCACCAAGATGGAGGGGGCGGGCAATGACTACGTTTACGTGGATGCCCGCCACCTGGACAAGGACTGGCCTTCGATAGCCCGGGCTATCAGTGACCGCCACTTCGGCGTAGGCAGCGACGGCCTCATCCTCTTTTTGCCCTCCACCAAGGCTGACATGCGTATGCGCATGTTCAACGCCGACGGCTCCGAGGGAGAGATGTGCGGCAACGGCATCCGCTGCCTGGTCAAGTTCGCCTTGGAGCGGGGCCTGGTCAGGGCCTCCGATGGAGCGGTGAGGGTGGAGACGGCGGCGGGCATACGCACCGTCTTCCCTATCTACAAGGATGGCCTGGTCTGGGGCGCCCGGGTCAACATGGGCAGGCCCATCCTCCGGCCGGAGGAGGTCCCCGTCAAGGTGGAGGGCCACCACGGGGAAGGGCCACTCATGGACTACCCCCTCAAGGTGGGTCGCAGGACCCTGCCCGTCACCTGCGTCTCCATGGGGAACCCCCACGCTGTCTGCTTTATGAAGCAGCCCGTGGCGGCCTTCCCCCTGCATACCGTGGGCCCCCAGGTGGAACACCACCCCGTATTCCCCCGGCGGGTCAACTTCGAGATAGTGAATGTGCTGGATAGAAAGCATATCAGGGCCCGAGTATGGGAGAGGGGCTCGGGCGAGACCATGGCCTGCGGGTCCGGCGCTTGCGCCATTGCGGTGGCGGCCCGGCTCCATGGCCTGGTGGACGACCGCGTGGAGATAACCCTCCCCGGTGGGACGCTATTGGTGGAGTGGACGGGCCAGGGCGAGGTGTGGCTGGAAGGGCCTGCCAGGGAGGTGTTCGAAGGAGAGTGGCGTGAATAACCGACCGTACTTCAACCGCAAAGCCAGCTCCCGGGCCCCTTGGGCGAGCTCCAGGCCCAGCCCCAACATCAGGACCGTGCTGGATACCTCTATTCGGGCCGCCAGCGGTTTGGTATCCTCTTTGGG
Organism: Dehalococcoidia bacterium; assembly: GCA_034432835.1. GTDB lineage: Bacteria > Chloroflexota > Dehalococcoidia > Lucifugimonadales > DAOUBE01 > DAOUBE01. The sequence goes on from DAOUBE010000054.1 coordinate 3,096, forward strand.
TGAGTGGGTACTGACCCTGTTCCCTTACGAGATACCCGCTACATCCAAGGATGGTGAGAAATAGAGTGAAATTTTCCAAGCGAATAGAGCAGCTACCGCCATACCTGTTCGTGGGGATCTCCCGGACCATCGCCGAGAAGCGGGCCCGGGGGGAGGAGGTTATCTCTTTCGGCATCGGGGACCCGGACCTGCCCACCCCTTCCCACGTGGTGGAACGCCTGGTCCGCGCCTCCCATGACCCGGTGAACCACCGCTACCCCGAGACCGACGGCCTCCCTGAGCTGCGCCGTGCCATCGCCCACTGGTACCAGCAGCGCTTCGGCGTGCGCTTGGACCCGGACAAGGAGGTAGTACCGCTCATCGGGGCCAAGGAGGGCATCGGCCACGTGGCCCTGTGCTTCCTGGACCCCGGCGACACGGCCCTGGTGCCCGACCCGGGTTATCCTGTGTACTCGGTAGGTACCATGTTCGCCGGCGGCCAGAGCTACTGGCTCCCCCTGAAGGAGGAGAACGGCTGGCTGCCAGACTTGGAGGCCATACCCGAGGACGTGGCACGCCAGGCCAAGGTGCTGTGGATCAACTACCCCAACAACCCCACGGCGGCGGTGGCCTCCAGGGAGTTCTTTGAGCGGGTGGTCCGGTTCGCCAGGGAGTACGACGTGGCCGTCCTTCATGACGCCTGTTACTCCGAGGTGTTCTACGACGGCTACCGGCCCATGAGCTTCCTTGAGGTGGATGGGGCCAGGGAGGTGGGCATCGAGTTCCACTCCCTGTCCAAGTCCTACAACATGACCGGCTGGCGCATTGGCATGGCCGTAGGCAACGCCCAGATGATCAACGCCCTGTTCCGGGTCAAGTCCAACCTAGACTCGGGGATACCCCAGGCCATCCAGGAGATGGCTATAGAGGCCCTCACCGGCCCCCAGGACTGGGTGGAGGAGCGCAACGCCATTTACCAGCGCCGCCGGGACAAGTTGGTGGCCGCCCTACGGGCCCTGGGGCTCCAGGTAACCCCGCCCAAGGCCAGCTTTTACTTGTGGGTGAAGGTGCCCGAGGGCTTCTCATCGGGCGAGTTCGCCACCCGGCTCCTTGAAGAGCGGAACATAGTGGTGGTCCCTGGCCGGGGCTACGGCCCCAGCGGGGAGGGCTACGTCCGCTTCTCTCTGACCCTGTCGGACAAACAGTTGGACAAGGGCCTGGAGAGGCTGGCGTCCTGGAAGGTGCCTTCGGCACCGGTGAGGAGGTGACCCCCTATCGCTAAAGGACCCGTGGCCACTGAGCGAGGCCCAGAGCGTGCCATCCTGGTGGGAGTCCAGGTGAAAGGCGAGGAGGGCCTGTGGGCCCTGGACGAGTCCATGGACGAGCTATCCCTGCTGGCCAACACGGCCGGCGCCACGGAGGTGGGCCGGGTTACTCAGAAGCTGGACCGTCCCACCCACTACTATGTTGGGCCTGGCAAGTTGGAGGAGTTGAAGGCTGTGCGCCAGGAGTCTGGCGCCGACCTGGTCATCTTCGATGACGAGCTGACGCCCACCCAGCAGCGGAACCTGGAAAGGGCCCTGGGGGTGAAGGTGATAGACAGGACAGCCTTAATCCTGGACATATTCTCCCGCCATGCCCGCACCCGGGAGGGCCAGCTTCAGGTGGAGCTGGCCCAGCACGAGTACCTCCTTCCCCGGCTGGTGGGCCAGTGGTCCCACCTGGAGAGGCTGGGGGGCGGCATCGGCACCCGGGGGCCTGGAGAGACCCAGCTAGAGACGGACCGCCGCCTCATACGGCAGCGCATCTCCCGGCTCAAGGGCCAACTGGAGGAGGTGCGCAAGCAGCGCTCCCTATACAGGGCCAAGCGGGCCAGGGCAGGCCTGCGGGTGGTCTCCCTGGTGGGCTACACCAACGCCGGCAAGAGCACCCTGTTCAACGCCTTGAGCAAGGCCGGAGTGAGGGCAGAGTCACGCCTGTTCTCCACCCTGGACCCGGTGACCCGCCGGATAACCCTACCCGGCGGCGACGTGGTGCTCCTCACCGACACGGTGGGCTTTATCCAGAAGCTGCCGGCGGGCCTGGTGGCCGCCTTTCGCGCCACCCTGGAAGAGCTTCAGGAGGCCAGCCTGCTGCTGCACGTCATAGACATCACCCACCCCAAGGCGCCGGAGCAGGCCCAGGTGGTGGATGACACCCTGAAGGAGCTGGGCCTGGAGAAGACACCCAGGCTGCTGGTGCTTAACAAGATAGACCTGCTGGCCTCCCAAGAGCAGGCCAGGGAGGGCCTTGACCTCCCCGTGGACAGCCAGCACCCCAGCGTCTTGGTCTCGGCGGCCAAGGGCTGGAACCTGGACAAGCTGCTGGAGGCCATAGAGGCACAGCTTAAGAAGCCTGCCATGGCAGGCCTGTAGGAGATTCTCTTCGGAGGGGACCGAGGATGAATATTAATGGCATGGAGAAAAGCTAGAACAGTCGCCCAGGCCCAGAGGGGCTTCAGCCTGTTGGAGGCGGCTATCGCCCTGGCCGTCACCTCCATCATTGTTGTCCTTCTTGCCCAGACCCTGGACATCTCCATCGTGGAGAGCGACCGGGTAAGAGACCGGTCCACCATTGTCTCCCTGGCCCAGAGCCAGATGGAAGACGTGATGCGGCAGCCTTACAACGACGTACCCGCTGCCTATCCCACCATTACTCCTCCTCAGGGTTACACCATCACCATCACCGCTGCCCCCGTTGTCACATACACCTATCCTGCCCCTGTTTCCACGGATACCCAGGAGACCATCCAGAAGATCACGGTGACCGTATCGGGTGTGTACGGTTCTCTGGATCTTGAAGGGTACAAGGTGAGATAGTGCGCCGGATAGTGAGGTGTAGGGTGAAAACGCTTCTGAGAGGATCGAGAGGGTTCACCATCCTGGAAATGGCTGTCACCACAGCCCTGGTGGGTCTGGTACTGCCTATGCTCATGCTTGTTCTGGTAACCACCTCTGAGCAGGCGCCCAAGGTGACCAACCGGCTCATCAACACGGGGGACCTGGACAACGCCAGGCTCTGGGTCATGAACGACGCCCGGGCGGCAGAGAGCTTCACCCCCCTGGCGGAGCCCCAGTACGGCTACTTCCAGTGGACCGACTACTCGGGGGTCGCGCCCCGGTCGGTGAAGGTCACCTACCTGCACCAGGACGGCATGCTGATGCGCAAGGTGGAGGTGGATGGGGTGGTGGAGTCCCAGACCGCTGTGGCCAAGAACATCTACTCCTACGGCGACGTCTCCTTCCTATGGTTCCCCAGCCAGAGCTACATTCGGTTGACTATGACCGCCTCCGCCGAGTCGCCGGGCACCATAGAGATTCAGTCAGAGACCCAGGACTTGACCGCTACCCTTCGCACCGTGTCAGCCGATGAGTCTCCCCAGATAGCCCCCGCCTACCCGGGCCTGCTGGTAGCCAACAAGGGCACCGACCAGATAAAGCGGTATAACCGGTACACGGGGATCTTCATAGACGACTTTGCTCTCCCAGGGCCGGCGGACCCCACCTTCATGACCATAGGCCCTGATGGAAGCCTGTACGTGTCCAGCAAGGACGACGATGAGGTGAAGCGTTACAACGGGCGCACCGGCGAGTTCATTGACTACTTCGCCTACGGCAACGGCCTGGATGCCCCCCAGGGCCTGGCCTTCGGCCCCGACGGCAACCTCTACGTTTCCAGCAGCGGGAACGATGCCATCTACCGCTTCGACGGCACCACCGGGCAGTTCATGGATGTGTTTGCCAACGACGGCGGCCTTAACGACCCCATGGGGCTGGTCTTTGGCCCGGACGGGAACCTGTATGTGGCCAGCAAGGCGAGCC
>DAOUBE010000055.1:0-8747 GCA_034432835.1 Dehalococcoidia bacterium
GGCCACCTCCTTTCTGGTCTATTCTCACCCAGAAGTGTGGCCCCTTCTGCTTCTACTTTTCCACGCCTACTGTCTCATATCTATCTGAACTTTTTCACGGCCGGCTACGGGAGGTGCCTCGTATTGGGGAGGTGAGGCCTGGCACCCCGCGGGGTGCCAGGCCGGATGTGTTAGTTCGTAGGCAGTGCCCTGTGCGGGCTCCCCGGTGCTCTTTCCGTCTTGCCAGGTACAGGTAACAGATGTGACAGAAGTGGGCTACCCTTACGTTGAATCTGAGTCCTGACCGTGGTACCATCGAGCAGGTTTGATGTTATGTACACCACCTATGGTCGTGACGCATGGTAGCTGCCCTGGTGCCGTGCTACCAGAGGAACGATGGGGAAGATAGCTTTAGCCAGTTTTGACCCTGGCATACCGCCCCGGGCCCTTTCCTCTTATGTTTGTCGTCGGCGTAAACCCTAGTATGGTGGGGCTTACTGGGGTGCGCACTTTCGGTGGGGAGACCGACCATGTTGCAGCAGTTGGCTGAGCAGCTCGACAGGCTTCACCATGGAGACCACGTTGGCTTGCTGTACGAGGACTCCTCGGAGCTTGTAGCCTCGGCTGCGCCTTTCATAAAGGGCGGGTTGGAGAGAGGAGAGGCATGCCTTAGCCTGGTAAGCGAAAGCTCCAAGAAGGGGATAACCTCCTGGCTGGAAGACGCCGGGGTGGATGTGGCCGTCGCGGTGAAGCGAGGCCAACTGATACACATGGGCTCGCATCGAGGACTTTCTGGACGTGGCAGCATATGAGGCCGGGAAATTCACCCTGGACAAAAGAGAGATCGACCCTGGAGAGGTCTTGAAGGGGCTCTGCGAGTTTCTGAGGCCGCAGGCTATGGAGAAGCGACAGAGGCTGGTGCTCCGACTGCCGGAAGCCATGCCCCCCATCAGGGCGGACCAGCGGCGATTCCGACAGGTGGTGGAGAACCTGCTTTCCAACGCCATGAAGTTCAGCCCCGAGGGGACGACCATCACCATTGGCGCCCAGGCCAAGGGCCGCTGGCTTGTCTTTGAGGTGTCGGACCAGGGGGAGGGCATATCCGAGGAGGAGCAGAGGAGGCTTTTCCAGCCCTATTTCAGGACGGAGCAGGAGCGCCACAAGTCCCACGGCCTGGGTATCGGGCTTGCTCTGTGCAAGCAGATAGTGGAGGCCCACGGGGGCAGGATTTGGGTGAAGAGCCAGGTGGGGGAGGGCTCAACCTTCTACTTTACCTTGCCCAGGGCACCCGATGAGGGCTAACGAGAGGCGGCCATCAAGGCCATAGGTCCTCCGTTATTGGCGGGTAGCCGGCCCTCTGGACAGGTTGGCCCTTCCAGCGGTGATAGGTACAGGGCCGTGTGTCGGTCCTATTACAGCAGGACGAGATTGTTGCGGTGGACAACCTCGGCGCCGTAGTGGTAGCCCAGCACCTCCTGGATCTGGCTGGAGCGGGCGCCCTTGATGCGCTCCACCTCGTCGGAGCTATAGTTGGTGATGCCGCAGGCGATACGCTGGCCCTGGGGGTCCACGATGTAGATGATCTCGCCGCGGGAGAAGCGGCCGCTGACGCCTCGGACACCGGCGGGCAGGAGGCTGCGGTTACTCTTGCACAGGGCCTCGGCGGCGCCCTTGTCCACCTGGATCTCGCCGCGGGTGGAGAGGCCGCTGAGCATCCAGCGCTTGCGGCTCTCCATCTTGCTGGCCGTGGGGACGAAGTAGGTGCCCACCTCCTCGCCCCTTGCCAGGCGCACGATGACGTTGGGCTCCCGGCCGTGGCAGATGACCACCGCCACCCCCGAGGCGGCGGCCAGGCGGGCGGCCTCCAGCTTGGTGACCATGCCACCCCGGCTCTGGGGGCCGTGGTTCTTGCTGGCCAGGGCGGAGATGGCGCTGTCCACCCGCTCCACGCGGCGTATTAGCTGGGCGTTGGGGTCCAAGTCAGGGTCGGCTGTGTACAGGCCGTGGGTGTCGGTGAGAATGGCCAGCAGGTCGGCGTCCACCAGGTTGGCCACCAGGGCCGAGAGGCGGTCGTTGTCGCCAAAGACGGGGCCAATCTCCTCCGAGGCTACCACATCGTTCTCGTTGATGATGGGGACCACCCCCAGGTCCATCAGGGCCAGGAGGGTGTTGCGGACGTTGAGGTAGCCCACCCGGTCTTCCAGGTCGTGGTGGGTCAGTAGGGCCTGGGCCACGGTGATGTTGTGGGGGGCAAAGAGGGCCTCGTAGATGTGCATGAGCTGGCCCTGGCCCACGGCGGCCAGCACCTGGCGGAAGGGGATGTCTCGGTGGCTCCTGAGGGAGCCTAGGACCTGACGGCCGGCGGCCACGGCCCCGGAAGAGACTAGGATAATCTCGGCACCCTGGCTGTGGAGGTGGGCTATCTGGGCCGCCAGGGAGGCCATGACCGGCTGGTCCAGGTGTTCGGTGCCGCCAGTGAGGACGCCGGTGCCAGCTTTGACGACGATGCGGCGGTAGCGCAAGGGGGAAGCCTGCCCGCCGCTGGCAGTATCTGACGGTTTCACATCTTGTCTATCCATGTTTTCCGTCTGCTAAGCAGTCACGGCAATTATAGCAGGGGCGAGCCGCCACGGTGTACACCCTGCACCCTCCTTCGGACATCAAGAAGGACCGTTGATTCTCCATTCTCCCACCCTCGGGGCCTTCGAGGGGATACTCCCCTAGGATCCCTAGCAGGCGACTGTGTCCCCTCATACCTGGGACTGCCCCTCCGTGAGGGTATCTGAAGCCGTCAAATTCATTCGGTAGTGCATGCCCTCCGCCGTGTCCCCTTCAAGACTACGGGGGTGCAAAGGGGTGGGTATCCTTGGAGGTAATGTTTCCTACCACAGCCTAAAGGCTGTGGCATGATGTCCTAATTTGAGGAGTGGGACTAAGGCCACCCCCTAAGCAGGCAGTACTGGTGGGGCGGACGCCTTGAGGGGGAGCTGGCCGGGGCGTAAAATGAAAGGTAGGGCTGGAACCAACCAGCCCTTTTAGGCGTTTAATCAACATGGAAAAGATAAATTGAGACTAACAGGACTTTTCGAGCTTCTGGAAGGCAGCCCTGGGTACCGCTCTCTGCTGGAACGGCTGGCCCAGGGCCAGTTCCCGTTGGAGGTGGCGGCCGCGGGAGGGGCCAGGCCTTATTTGCTGGGGGCCCTTTGGAGCCGCCTTGGCCGGCCCGTGCTGGTGGTGACGCCTAGGCCGGAGGACGCCCGCCGGCTGTACGACTTTCTGACTACCTACCTGGGCGAGGGCGCTCCTGCTTACCTGCTGCCTGAGCCGGAGGTGTTGCCCTACGAACGACTGGCCGCCGATGCCGTTACCCTGAACCAGCGGCTTCAGGTCCTGGCCGTACTGTCGGGCGTCCAGGGAACGGAGCGGCCCCCGCTGATTGTCACGTCGGTGGCGGGACTGCTGTGGCGCACACCGTCGCCCAGGGCCTTCCGCCAGGCGTCCCAGACGTTGAAGGTTGGCCAAGGCCTGGCCCTGGCTCGGTTCACATCCCGGCTGTTGGAGCTGGGGTACCGTAACGAGGAGGGGGTGGAGGTGCCAGGCACCTTCGCCCGCCGGGGAGGGATACTGGACCTGTTCCCGCCCACCTCGCCCATGCCCGTTCGCATCGAGATGTGGGGTGACGATATCGAGGGCATACGTCTGTTCGACCCCGCCACTCAGCGGTCGGTGCAGGATGTGCAGTCGGTGACCGTGGTGCCGGCGCGGGAGGCCCTGCCTGCGCTGGCCGATCAAATAGTGGTGTCGGACCTCATAGGGCGGTTGGACCTGTCGCGGTGTACCCCAGCGGTGCGGGACCGCATTCAGGAGGAGATGGTCTCCCTGTTCACCAGCCCGGACATGGACGGGGCGGAGAACGCTCTGTTCTACAATGGCCTGCTGAACCACCACTCCCTCCTGGACTACCTTCCAGAGAGAGCCCTGGTGGTGCTGGAGAGGGCATCGGAGGTAGAGGCCGAGGCGGAGAAGCTGGAGGGGCAGTCCGAGGAGATGCGGCGGGCCCGGGAGGCCCGGGGCGAGCTGCCAGGTCGCTTCCCGCCGGCCCAATGGCGGTGGGCCGAGCTTGCGGCCAGGTTAGCAGTGAGACCCCGGCTGCACCTAAACGCCTGGCAGGGGCCGAAGGATAGCCTGGCCTTCCGACCAGCACCGTCCTTCAATGGCCGGGCGGACCTGTTCCCCCAGCAGGCCCGGGGGATGGTGGGCCGGTCTTACAGGCTGGTGGTGGTGACACGGCACAGCCGCAGGATGCAGGAGCTCCTTTCGGAGGCCGACGTGGGGGCCACCCTGGTGCCTTCGGTGGAGGTGGCGCCTCCGCAGGGAAGCGTCACCCTGGTGCAGGGGTCCTTGGGTGAGGGCTTCTCCCTGGACCTGGATGGCACCGGCCTGGTCCTCTTCACCGACAGCGAGCTGTTCGGGGTTAGTAAGGAGCGGCGGTACCGGCCCAGGGCCGCGGTGCGCCGGGCGCCCTTCCTGTCGCAGCTAGAGCCGGGGATGTACGTGGTCCACGTGGACCACGGCGTGGCCCGCTTCGCCGGGACTACCCACCTGGACACCGACCACGGGCAGCGGGAGTACCTGGTGCTGGAGTACGCCGAGGGCGACAAGCTGTACGTGCCCACGGACCAGTTGGACCGGGTGTCCCAGTACGTGGCCGCCGGGGACCAGCCGCCTAACCTGACCCGCTTGGGTACCCAGGACTGGGCTAGGGCCAAGGAGCGGGTCAAGAGGTCGGCCAAGGAGATGGCCCAGGAGCTGCTGAAGCTGTATTCGGCGCGGCAACTGGCCAAGGGCCACGCCTTCTCGGCGGATACCCCCTGGCAGCGGGAGGTGGAGGACTCCTTCCCCTACGAGGAAACGCCCGACCAGGCCCGCACCATCCAGGAGGTGAAGGCGGACATGGAGCTGGAGCGGCCTATGGACCGCCTGGTGTGCGGCGACGTGGGATATGGCAAGACAGAGGTGGCCCTGAGGGCAGCCTTCAAGGCCGTGGGCGATGGCATGCAGGTGGCGGTGTTGGTGCCCACCACGGTGCTGGCCCAGCAGCACTACGTCACCTTCAGCGAGCGCCTGGCGCCTTACCCTGTGAGGGTGGAGGTGCTGAGCCGGTTCCGCAGCCGCAAGGAGCAGCAGGCGGTGGTGGAGGGTCTCAAGGAAGGCACTGTTGACATAGTCATAGGCACCCACCGCGTCATCCAGAAGGATGTGGCTTTCAAGAACCTGGGACTGGTCATCGTGGACGAGGAGCAGCGCTTCGGTGTGGCCCACAAGGAGCGGCTGAAGCAGCTCCGCACCGAGGTGGATGTGCTTTCCCTCAGCGCCACGCCCATCCCACGCACTCTGTACATGGCCCTCTCGGGCATAAGGGACATGAGCACCATGGAGACCCCGCCCGAGGAGCGGGTGCCGGTGAAGACCTACGTGGGCGAGTTCAGCGACGACCTGGTGCGGGAGGCCATCCTGCGGGAGATGGAGCGGGGTGGCCAGGTCTTCTACCTGCACAACCGGGTCAAGACCATCCACCGCGCTGCCCAGAAGGTCCAGGAGCTGGTGCCCCAGGCCCGCATCGCCGTGGGGCACGGTCAGATGCCCGAGGATGAGTTGGAGGAGGTGATGTTGGCCTTTGTCCGGGGCGAGGTGGACGTGCTGGTGTGCACCACCATCATAGAGTCGGGGCTGGACATACCCAACGCCAACACCCTCATCATAGACCGGGCAGACATGCTGGGGCTGTCCCAGCTCTACCAGCTCCGGGGCCGGGTGGGCCGGGGTGCCCACCGCGCCTACGCCTACCTGCTGGTGCCCCGGGGACGCCGCATCACCCAGACGGCGGAGAAGCGCCTCCAGGCCATACTGGAGGCGTCAGAGCTGGGGGCCGGGTTCCGCATCGCCATGAGGGACCTGGAGATAAGGGGGGCGGGCAACCTTTTGGGGCCTCAGCAGTCGGGGCACATCCACGCCGTGGGCTTCGAGCTGTACACCCAGCTACTACAAGAGGCCGTGGCGGAGCTCCAGGCCCAGCAGGAGGGTGCGCCGCTAGAGGTCGGGCCGGAGGTGCAGCCAAGGATAGACGTGGGCCTGTCGGCCTACATCCCCGAGGAGTACATCCAGCACCTGCCCACGCGGCTGGCCATCTACCAGCGCCTGGCCAAGGTCAAGGAGCGGCAGGAGGTGCAGGAGATGGCCCAGGAGCTGCGGGACCGGTTTGGCCCGGTGCCCCAGCCCGTAGAGGAGCTGCTTTACGCCGCCCAGGTGAGGGTGCTGGCCCAGAAGGCCCGGGTGGAGTCGGTGGTGCGGTCCGATGGGCAGGTTACCCTGACCCTGGTGGAGCCCGTGGGTGGGGCGGCGCTGCCCCTGGAGAGAACCCTGGGGCCGGGAGCCAGGGTGGGCCACCAGCAGATACGGCTGTACCTGGGGGCCAGGGGCGACTGGCGGCAGGGGCTGGTGAAGGCGCTGGAGCGGCTCCTGTGGTTCCAGGAAAGGCTCAAGGCCATGGTGCCAGCTGTCAACAGATAACGTAAGGGTATTCCGACCAGTGGTGCGGGAACCTGCCATAAATTGTCGGTTGAGGCCTTGATTACTGGCGCCATATAAGGCATAATGTCGTACTTGGGCGCCATGTATCTTGGCCCAGAAAGGAGGTGTGACACCATGTGTCAGACCTGCGCCGCTCACGCTGCCCAGCGCCAGAGCAAGCCCGGCCAGTCCAAGCCGGCTACCAGCAAGCCCAGCACCAAAAAGTAGGTTAACCTTGGCATCCGGAGCAGGAAGGCCCTCCAACAGAGGGCCTTCCTGTTTTGTGGCGGCCGTGGCGAAGCCCTTGCCCATTAGCCTCTTGCGGGCATGGGATTAACCCTTTCCCATGGAGGGTACGGGGTGGGCCGGGCGCCCCCGAAAGAAGGGGGACACGGTGTGTGCCCCGCCTGGAGGCCAGGCCTCCGGCACGCCCGGCAGTGGTTGACAGAATTCGTAGAGGTCAACATACTGGCACTCTAGCAGGCGTTAGCCACCAGAACAGACGGAGGTGACCGTGGCTTCATCACGCAAGACGCTGCGTATCATGGAGAGCGTGCATTCGGTCTTCTACACCCCCCTTCTGGCCACTGTAGGAGGCGGGTTCCTGGAGCGGGAGGGGCTGTCGGCCAGCCTGCAGGTGGTGCCCAAGGGGAGGAGCGTTCAGGACCTGGTCAAGGCCGGGGAGGTGGATGTCGCCCAGTCGGCGCCCTCCAACACCATGCTGGCCCTGGAGAAGGGCGACCTGGACCCTCCCGTCCACTTCGCCTCCATCAACGACCGGGACGGGTTCTACATAGTGGCGCGGCGGCCCATCCCCAGGTTTAACTGGAAGATGCTGGAGGGGGCCACCCTGGTGCCAGCCAGCTTTGGAGTGCAGCCGTGGGCCTGCCTTCAGTTCTGCCTTATGGAGCAGGGCGTGGACTGGAAAAAGGTCAACCTGGTGAAGGGCCTGACCTCTATGGACGAGGCCCAGCAGGCCTTTCGCCGGGGCATCGGCGACTATGTGCACCTGCAGAACCCTCAGGCCCAGGTGCTGGAGGAGGAGGGTATAGGGCACATTGTGGCGTCGGTGGGGGAGGCCCTGGGGCCCATCGCCTTCAGCTCCCTGGTGGCCACCCGGGCCTTCCTGACCCGGCAGAGGGACGTGGCCGAGGCCTTCCTGCGGGCATACCACCAGGCGCAGCAATGGGTGGCCGGCAGCGACGCCCAGACCATACTGGAGGCCATAGAGCAGTACTTCCAGGGGGTGGACCGGTCGGCCCTGGTGAAGTCCATCGACGGGTACAAGAGGCTGGGCACTTGGCTGAAATCCCCGGTGATTCCCGAGAGGTCCTACGAGAGGGCGGTGGACATGATGCTGGCGGCGGGGCAGATCACCAAGCGCTACCCCTACGCCCAGGCCTGTGACGCCACCCTGGCCAGAAAGGTGGCAGGGCAGGCGCGTTAGCCCTGCGTCGGCCCAGGGGTGCTGCTGGGTGAGGTGGGTGTATTCCCCGGCCTCCTTCTGGGCCAGGGGTGAGGTGCCACTCTGTGGGAGCGCAGTGACCGAAGAATTTGGAGGGGAGGTGGCCCAGCCCCGCCAGGTCCTTCGCCACCGGCTCAGAGTGACCCTTTATCCCCTGACCCCTGCAGTCCCCCTTCTCAGGGTTACGGAGGTATGGTGGCACCCAGCTCAAGCCAACAGGACCGGGCGGAGAAGCAGCTTGACGGCGGGCCGGCGCACCCAGGGACTCCTGTAGATGCAGACCCGCACAGTGTTCCACTGCACGGGTCACGGGCGGCCCTGGCATGTACCAGGCCTAGTTCACCAGGTACAGGGTGGGGTAGATAAAGACCCAGGCCACATCCACAAAGTGCCAGTACTTGACGGCGCCCTCTACCCCCCAGTAATTGCCCTTGGTGAAGCGCCCGTCCCGGCCCAGGCCGTACACCACCGCCAGGGCCAGCAGGCCGGTGAGGACGTGGAAGGCGTGGATACCGGTCATGGTGAAGAAGATGGTGCCGAAGCCGGTGTAGGGCGGGAAATGGAGGAAGGCCTCCTTCCACTCCAGGGCGACCCCGGCTACGAACAGCAGGCCCAGGCCCAGGGTGGCCAGGATGTTAGTGACAAAGCCCTTCTGGTCGCCGTGGGCGCAGGACGTCTCCGCGCGGTAGGCGCTGAGGCTGCTCAAGAGGAGGACAATGGTGATCCCCAGGCC
>DAOUBE010000056.1:0-4231 GCA_034432835.1 Dehalococcoidia bacterium
CCTGGACTACAACACCCCAGCCCAGTATCTTACTAAGCACCACCCAGAACTGGTCCCTAAAATAGCCCGACTGTCTCATATGTACTGAACCAGTACACCTCGTTGACAGGCTCCTGGGCCGCCCCTAGAATGCAGCCAGCCAACCGGTGCACCCAGTCCCTTCCATGCCTTATGGTAAGGAGAGGATGAGCGGGTGGTCACCCCTGGGAGGTAGAGATGGCAGACCGGAGCCTGCGCGGCGTCTATCCCATCCTCAGCATGCCCTTCGACCAGAAGGGGCGCATCGACCTGGAGGACCTGCGGGCGGAGGTGGAGTTCGCCATCGCCGCCGGCGTCCACGGCCTGGGCATCGCCCTGGCCAGCGAGGTGTTCAAGCTGTCGGAGTCGGAGCGGGACCTGGTGCTCAAGACCGTGGTGGAGCAGGTAAACGGCCGCGTGAAGGTGGTGATGAACACCGGCGCCCCGGGCACCGACCTGGCGGTGCAGTACAGTCAGCGGGCCCAGGAGCTGGGGGCCGATGCCGTCATGGTGTTGCCCCCCACCTTCATGCCCGTCACCGGTAGAGAGGTGCGAGAGTACTTCCGGCGCATCTCCGACGCCATCTCCATCCCCATCTTCATGCAGGACACCGCCACCTCACCCATTCCTGCCTCCCTGGCCGCCCAGATATGCCAGGAGAGCGAGAACGCCTGCTATCTGAAGGCGGAGAACCCACCCACGCCCACCAGGGTGGCCGAGGCCAAGGCCCTGGCTGGCGACAGGCTCATCGTCTTCGGCGGGGCCGGCGGCAACTTCCTGCTGGAGGAGCTGCGCCGGGGCGCCGTGGGCACTATGCCTGGCTGCGCCCTCCCTGAAATGTACGTGCGGGTGTGGGACCTGTACCAGGCCGGCCAGGACGACCAGGCCCAGGAGGAGTTCAACCGCTATACCCACCTGCTGAAGTACCTGGGCCACCCTCTGGGGCTGGCCTACTGGTTCACCAAGGAGGTGCTGCGGCTGCGGGGCGTGTTCAAGACCAACTACGTGCGCCACCCGGCCCACCCACCGGACGAGCTGGGCTACCGGGAGCTGCGCCGCCTGGTGGAGATGCTGGGGCTGGTCAAGGCCCCCGTGTAACCCGCCTGCCTAATGACCAGGGCGCCAGCGCACAGGATGGCCCCGGCTTTTGTGACCGCCAGGACCTTGAAGACAGTCCGCTGGCTTGCCCCTACGGGCTCGGGCAAGCCAGCTCCTGAGAGATAACAGGCCAGTTTGACCCTCCCCAGCAGGCTTGCTATCATTACCCAACGTCGGCTGCCCATAGGGCCCCATGCCGCATCCGGTTATGCAGCATTGGCATAGGGCTAGCCGAAACCAGAGATGAAGAGGTCGCGCCTATGATGAAGGTGGCCTTCTCCGCTCGTGGGCTCAGGGCGTACCCCCACCGCTGGGGCCAGTTCGCCACCAGGGAGACTACCAGGAAGGTCCTCGCCTGGGCCAAGGCCGTCGGCTTTGATGGCTTCGAGGTGGAGGACGTCTGGCTGGACTTCTACAACCTGCGCAACCCCGAGATAGAGGAGTTCCGCAGGGAGCTGGAGTCCATAGGGATGCCTGTGGCCGCCTTCAAGGCCCCGGGCAAGTCCCTCTGCCACCCCCAGGTGCGAGACCAGAACCGGAAGAAGCTGCTCCGGGCCGTGGAGATCGCTGCCCTGCTGAGGACGGATATCATCTCCGTCTCCCTGCCAGCGCCTGCCCGGCTGTACAACGTGCCCAGGGACCAGGTCTACGGCCTCCGCACCTCCTTCGGCTCCAGCAGGAGCGCCACGGAGGAGGACTTTCAGGCCACGGCCGAGGCCCTGGCCCAAGTGGCGGACAGGGCGGCCCGGGAGGGCATCCGCATCGCCATAGAGGTGCACCAGAACAGCCTGGCGGACAACAGCACCTCCACCCTGCGCCTGCTGGACATGGTGGGACGGGACAACGTGGGGGCCAACCCGGACCTGGGCAACATCTACTGGACCTACGAGGAACCCGAGGAGTCCTGGGAAGAGGCCATCCAGCGCCTGGCACCCAGAAGCATCTGGTGGCACTGCAAGAACATGCGCCGGGTCCACGTCCCGGAGGTGCGCCGCTCCTTTTTCGTTCGTACCCCCCTGCCCGATGGTGACATAGACTATCGCTACGCCATCACCGCCATGCACCAGGCGGGGTACAGAGGCTACATCCTCATCGAGGGTGCGGAAACCGGTGACCAGTTCTACTTCTCCCAGCGCAGCCTGGAGTACGTGCGCTCGGTGCTGGCCTGGCTGGAGGGATGGCACTAGGCCTTCGGCGGTGCCCCAGCCCCGGCGTAGGCTGTTCGTCCCTCACCACACTGCGCCATGACAGCCCGCCCTAGCATCTCCAGACGTAGAGACCTTGGAAGGCCATGAAGGCATGTCTAGGAAGAAGCTCATCGCCCTTATAGCCCTGGGGACCGTGGCTATCTTCCTGGTGGCGGCCCTGGTGGTTGGCGCCCTGGGCGGCATCCGGGTGGGCAACGCCGTGGCGGTGGTCAGGCTCTCCGGCACGGTGCAGGAGACGGGCGGTGGCTCCCTTCTGGGAGGTGGGGCCATCACCCCCGCCACCCTTCGCCAGCGCCTCCGGGAGGCGGAAAAGGACCCCAGGATAAAGGCGGTGGTGCTGCGCATGGAGACCGGGGGAGGAGCGGTGGCTGCCTCCCAAGAGATGGCCGCCATGGTGCGGGATTTCCCCAAGCCGGTGGTGGTGTCCATGGGCGACCTGGTGGCCTCAGGAGGGTACTACATCGCCTCCCAGGCCGACTGGATCGTCGCCCAGCCGGGTTCCCTGACGGGGAGCATCGGCGTCATCTGGACCAACTTCAACATCCAGGGCCTCCTGGACAAGCTAGGCGTCAAGCTGGACGCCATCACCGCAGGCAAGTACAAGGACATGTCCCTGCCCAGGGACCTGACGCCGGAGGAGCGCCAGATCGTCCAGACCATGGTGGACAACCTCTACGAGCAGTTCATCACCGCCGTGGCCCAGGGCCGAGAGCTCCCTCCAGAGACGGTACGGGCCCTGGCGACAGGCCAGCTCTACACCGGCGAGCAGGCCTTGGCCCTGAAGCTGGTGGACTCCTTGGGCGGCTTGGACGACGCCATCCACGAGGCCGAACGGCAGGCCGGCATCGAGGACGCCCAGGTGATAGAGCTGGCCCCGTCCTTCTGGGAGACCATCTTCTCTGGGCCGGCCCTGGCAGACCTCAAGTCCCTGCTGGCAAGCTACCTGCTGGGAGACGACCTGGCCCTACTCCACCAGTTCCTTAACGGCTACAACACGCCTCGCTACGGAAGGTGACTATGCAAGGACAAGGTACGGGTCCAGAGACACCGCCCCCCCAAGACCCCTGGACACGGCGGCAGCCGGCCACCAGGGAAGGGCTACTGGAGACCGCAGCAAGCATCGTCACTCAGCCTGTGCCCACCATACAGCGGCTGGTGCGGGAGCGCCCGGTGGGGTGGGCCTTGGCAGTCATCGCGGTCCTATCCTTAGGCAGTGCCCTGGCCGCCGCTGCTAGTCTCTCGCCCGCCGACTTCAGACCTCCGGGCGAGGCGCCGGCGGCCACCACCCAGTGGCGCGTCACCATCCTGGTCCTGGCCGCCATCTTCGGACCGGTCCTGGGCATCTTAGCCAACGCCATCGTCTCGGGTATATTCCATCTGGCCAGCATGGTCCTGGGTGGCAAGGGGACATACACCGGCCTCTTTGTGGGGCAGGCCTTCGCCACCATCCCTTCCTTCTTCGCCATACCCTTCAACCTGCTGCCCGTATTCCTGGGGGGCACAGGGACCGCCCTTTCCGCGCTGGTCACCTTGGGCATCGCCATCTGGGAGCTGACCCTCACCGTCATCGCCATTCGAGAGAACAACGGCTTCACCACGGCCCGGGCCACGGCGGCCCTGGCCCTCTCGGTGGTAGCCGTGGCCGCGCTGGTCTTCCTTATATTCATCCTCGTCCTGTTCCTGGCCATCGCCGCCATAGGCCCGGGGTAGCGCCATATCCCACCAGGGCCCCGACCTGTGCTAATATGGGACGGGCCTTGTCCTGTCCACCTCGTCCCGTCGAGCAGGCAGGCCCCGAAGGCCCTCCCAGAGAACACCCGGAGACAGCATGCTGGCGAAAGTGCTCACCTGCGCCGTAGTGGGCCTGGAGGGGGCGGTGGTGGAGGTGGACATCTCTCCAGGGTTGC
>DAOUBE010000057.1:0-17777 GCA_034432835.1 Dehalococcoidia bacterium
GCCGGCCCATCCCTGACAGCATCGGCATCTTGCACACCAGTGGAGCCCGAACCTTGGCAGCCACTCGTAGCGCAAGAAGCACTATCACTACCCCACCAGCAATGCCCAGATACCGCTGCCAGGTGTAGAAGCCCCACATGTCCCCCGCCCGCCCGGCAAGAAAGCCAATCAAAGCCCCCGCCAAGGTATAGACCAAGGTGAAGCCAAGAATAAAGAAGAGAGCAGCTCTCACAACGGCGGCGCGCCGTTGTAACGAGACGTTGCTGCTAGCCTCGTGCATGTTGAGGCCGGCAAGGGCCGGAATGAAGAAGACCGTCAACTGGAATAGGCAAGGCCACATGGCCGCGACCAGCCCGCCCAGGAACGCCAGAAGCCAAACCCAGCTAACGCCAAGGCCAGAGCGAGCTTGCAGACCGATGTAGCTGATGGGTAGGTGCCACGTCAACGCCGAGCCTCCGGGCAGGACTAGCTCCATGACACGATGGCGCAGCCCATTGGGCGCCTGGACTGGAAAACGCAGCAATGTCACACGGTGGTGAGGTGAGGAGGTGACCTCCTCCACCACATCGGGCTTGTATGCCTTTCCGTCCAGGGTCAGGACAACATCTGGGGGCGAGCCTGGCAGGCTTCCGATATGCAACTCTTCCGTTAGCAAGAAGACCGGAAATTGATCGGTAAGATAACGCGCTTTGATATTTTGGGGGAAGACGACGGCGAGGTACCGCGGAGTCGCGTAGGTTGCCTCCACCCGAATTCCCTTGACTCCCTGGTATTGCACGCCCTCCTGGGTTCGAGTAAGGACCTTGGTCAGGCCCGAGACATCAAGCGTGGAAGTCACATCCGGAAAAGTTGGCGGCTTGACTTCTCCAGGGAGTTCCAGTGGTAGCTGCCATGTGAAGGTGGTCGCCACCTGTGGCCCCAGGGGGAGAACCAGCGTAAGGGTGTGCTCTTGCTGCTCGAAGCCATCAGGTGTCGTCCCGGGAGGGAAAGGGAAGAGAAGTCGGCTTGTCCGGTGCATGAAACCGTCGGTGTCAAGGACAGTTACCCCGTAAGGCTCAAGACGCTCGCCCCCGTCCAGACTGAGGAATACCTGGGGTGGCTCAGGGGAGAGGCCGACATCGTGCTGGTGGTCCGCTTCCGTCATCAGAAAGATGAGGGTGGGCCTCTCAAGGCTGCTCGGTGGCAAGTCCTGGCCGGTCACCTGAAACAAGACAGGCGGTGCGTACACCACTTCTACCTCGACCGTCCCCGGCCCGTTTCCACCACGAGTCAGCACTGGCAATAGCTGCTCTAGGGTAAGCGGGGCCCGCGACGGAGCGGCTGGGGAAGACGACGGTTCCGATGGCAGGATTGAAGCCAGAGGTTCGGAGTGCTCGCGTGACAGTGCCCCCGCTGCAAGCAGTACAGCGGCCAGAAAGAGAAATGCAACGGTGGCGAGTTTGGCTCTGGCACCGAAAGGGAGCTTAAGACCCGAGAGGCGGACCAACGTGATGGCAAGAGTCACCGCCAAGCCCAGCTCCAGGGACTTCGAAGCGAGGTCGATTGCGCCTATCTCCTCCGTGTGGCCCACATGGGGCCCGAGGAGGGGGATACCCAGGGTGCGGGTGACGATGTACATCTCGACTACAAGAAAGCTACCCAGGATGCCCGCCAGCAGGTACCACGGGGACCGTGCCAGGCGCTCCGGGCTCACCATGAGCCCCAGCCTGTAGAGGGCCGCCTCTGATAGATTCGGCCGTGTCCCACCCCGAGGGCTGGGCCCCGGCCGGGGCGGGCTGAAGCTGGCCCGCCTGCACCACAGTAGAAGGGGCCATGGACTCTAACTGCTGCTTGAGCTGGGCCACCTCGCCCATAGCCTTGGTCAGCGCCGCATCCTTTTCGGAGAGCTGCTGCCTGAGATCGTTATTGTCATTGGCTGGCACCCCGCTAGTGCAAGCTACTGCCAGCAGGCCAATAGCCGCTAACAAGGTGCCAGCCCAGATGAGAGGTCTTTTGATGATGAGCTTCCACACTTTTCTGCTCCTTTCACAGGCTGAGGTTCTCTTGCTGGTTTGCCGAATAGTCATGGACCCATTGCCTCACCTCCATTCTCATCATCCGTTGCATCAGTCGTTTTCTAGCGGGACTCTTCACCTGAAAGCTGCTTTCCTCCGATGGCCTTCAATAGCCCGTCGAGGCTGGTCTCGATAACCCGGTGCACTCTGAACACTTCGATCCCTCTTCGGCCCAAGTTCACAGCAACGACCTTGGCCCTGGGATGCTGGCCAAGCAAGTGGGTGATAACACCCTCGCCCAGGGAGGGGTCCCCCGAATCCAGGACGATGACATCGGGAGTCAGTTGATGCAGTCTGGAGATCGCCTCCGAGTCTTCGGCAGCCACAATAGATAGGTCCAGGCTGTCCACGCCTTGTAGAAGCCGTTGCACGCCGGCAGCCAGAAGGGAATGATTGCTCAGCAAGACGACGCGTTTAGTTCGCATCAGGCTACCTCTGCGGCGCTGCCACTACTCTTTGAATGCCTTGACCCCATTGTGGGACAATCGCCGCACAGACTGGACACTAGAAGAGGTAGTTTCGGCCCACAAAAACTGGTAGGCTCCCGGACGGGAGCCTACCAGTTTCAGTAGGTGGGAACTTGTGATGACTAGGAGGACCCTGAGCCAAGCGGCCTGGATGTGTAGCCGTGCTCCAGCGCCCAGGCGACGACCTCCGCCCGGTTCCTTAGGTGCAGTTTGCTTACGATGTTTTTCATGTGGTAGTTGACCGTGTTCTCAGAGATCGAGAGCGTGGCAGCTATCTCTTTGTTGGTGAAACCCCGAGCCACCTGTTCGAGCACCTCACGCTCCCGCTCCGTTAAGCCATCTTCGTCCCGCGATCGATGTTGTTCCTGCTTAAGCTGTGCAAACTCCCTGAGGAGCTTCTTTGCCATCCCTGGAGACATGACGGACTCACCGCGGCTTACACGGCTAACGAACTCGGAGAACTCCTCTTCCCGCAGGTTCTTAAGGAGGTAGCCCTCGGCGCCACTCTTTATCGCCTCGAACAGGTCCTGCTCATCGTCCGAGACAGTGAGCATGATGATTTTGGTCTCCGGGAGTGCAGCCTTGATGGCTCGTGTAGCCTCCATGCCGTTGGGGCTGGGCATATTGATGTCCATGAAGATGAGGTCGGGGCGAAGCTGAAGGGCCTTTTCAATGGCCTCTTTCCCATTGCCCGCCTGGCCAACTACCTGGAGGCCCCACGCCTTCAGAAGGCTGGCCAGACCAGCCCGGAACAGTGCATGGTCATCCGCCAGAAGGACCCTCATAGCCTAAGCCCCCGGCGCTCGCCTGGTCAGGGGGACGCGTACTACCACTTTGGTGCCCTGCCCCGGCGCGGTTTCGATCTGCAATGTGCCACCCACCGACTTGGCACGCTCTCGCATCGTCTGGAGCCCGAAACGTGGCCAGCCCTTGGCTGGAAGACGAGCGAGATCAAACCCTTGGCCGTTGTCGGCTATCGTGACCTGAAGGGCGCCATCGCTGTACTCCAGAGCCAAGACTGCAGTGGTAACTCCGGAGTGCTTCCTTACGTTGGTTAGCGCTTCCTGACAAATTCGCATCAGTTGAATTTCCGCACCTGTATCCAGCGAAGAGCTTTCAGCACCCGCAGAAACTTTTATTTCTACCTGCACTCCGGACATCTCTATGAATTGCTCTACGTATTCCTGGAGGGCGGTGAACCACCGCTTTCCCCCCCTCGCCGCCGTCCTCAGGGCCAGGATTCCCTCCCGGACGTCTGCGTACAGGTCGCGGGTTATATTCTGCATCTTGGCAAGCTCCTCCTTCGCCGCACCAAGCTCGCCGTCAGATATGAGTTTGTTCAGGGCCATAGTCTGCGTATTGATGTAGCCGAGGAGTTGTGCCATCCCATCGTGCATCTCCCTGGCAATCCGCTCCCGCTCCTGCACCACGGCCAGGTCTTGAACCTGTTGGTATAGGTGAGCATTCTCTATAGCCAGGGCTAACCACTCGCTGATGCTTTCCAGGAGGCGCAGTTCACCCTGCCTTTTCAAGGCGTCCTCAGAAATGGCGGCAATGGCCATTACCCCTACCAGTTTACTCTTATAGCGAAGGGGTAATGCACAGAACGTTCTAAATCCTGCCTCAGTAACCTTTTGCCGAAGGAACCGAGCATCGGACGGAAGGTCGTGGATCACCATAGGTTCCTGGTTTAGCGCCACCAATCCGGGGATACCCTCCCCCACAGGGAAGCGGGTTCGCTCTAAAAAAGCATCGCGGTGAGCCCCACGATGGCACCTGAGCACGAGGTCCCCCTCAGCCTCCACCAGCCAGATTTCCGCAGCATCGGTGCCAGTGACATTAAGAATAGTGTCCAGCGATAAACTGAGAAGCTCGTCCAATTGTATCGACGAGGTCGCCACCTTGCCCACGGCCAACAATGCCCCCAGTTCCCTATTCTGGCGCAGAGACTGTTCGTATAGGCTGGCGTTCCTCAAGCTCATTCCCAGTTGGCCTCCAATGGCATCGAGGAACTCCCGGTCAGCCTCGGAGAACCGACGCTCCTGCCGTGTCCCAATAGCCAGGATGCCATTGACTTCACCCTCAAACTTCAGCGGGGCGCTGATAGCAGACCTTATGCCTTCCCTCTTGGCTGCCTCTGCAACCCGGGGGTCCTCGAAGACCCGCTCCAGGATCACCATCTTACCCGTGCGCACCACCTCTTGGGCGATAGGGTCATTTCGAAGCTTGGCTCGCTGAATTCCGCGTACTAGCTCCTCTGAGAAACCCCGGTGACAGATCACAGAGTGCTCCTCTTTTTCCAGGTCAACAAGACAGATGAGCCCGGCATCTACCTTCATAGAAGAGAGGATTAGGTCCAGGCCCGTTTGGAGGACTTCCTCAAACCGCAACTTGGCTGCGGCAGTTTTCGCGATGTCATTTAGCGCTGATAGCTGGCGGTTCCTGTCAATGAGCTGCCGTTGCAGCCTGCTGATCAAGGCAAACATGCTATAGGAGAAGAAAACCACTGCGGTGACGATGGCTGCATATGTGCCGATGAACCCGAGAAAGGAGTGAAGAGTCCCAGCGAAGACGGTGTGTCTCAGGACATCAAGGCCCACCAGGAAGAGGATGGGCAGAACAATCGCTGCCCAACGCAGGAAGTTGTTGCTGAGGTACCATCTTGCCTTTGGCTCGCTGGTCTTATGGTACATATGAGTTTCTTTTACGCACTTAGCCTTCCCCCATCTAAGCAGCCAGCCAGGAGTTGCCTGACAGTACGCCAGCCTGGTGCAGCCGTTGCCTGGCGCTCACCCCCTGCAGGTACGCTAGCGCTGACGTCACCCGCTAGTCCACCCTCTCGCTTACCCAGGCGGCAGGCACTCCCCCTTCAGATGCCCCCAGAGCCCCTCCACGGGGTTTATGCTTCGGGCACGCCGCCGGCAGCCAGCACAGCTCTACATCCAGGTGCGTCGCCACGCCCACACTCCGCTTGACCTGATGGATACCCCTCCAGTCCTCGCCGCTCAGCATGACCAACACCATCCCTCGCTCTCCTCTCCCTATCTTTCCCATCCCAAGCGAGGGACGTGCTTCCCTTGTTGGGCCCTTTCTGGCCAGCGACTTAATTATAAACATGTAGGGCGTGGCTTACCAACTCTGTAATGCCCCCTACCAAAGTTGGTGGTAAGGGGTGCAGGTGAGACCCTCTCATGACGAAGGTCTTCGAGGAGATGTCCAGCGGGAAGTGGACGCTGGCCGCCTGGACCCAGCACGCGGCGGCCAGAGGAGGCCTCGCTGAACTGGCGGGTCCAGATGGTGCTCCAGCACCAGGCGCTGCTCGCCGCCGACTTCGAGCTGGCCCTGGACATCGCCTGCAACCTGGGGTGGCTCTACGGCAAGGCGAGTACTGTCTAAGTGGTGGGCGGTAGTGGACTCGAACCACTGGCCTCTGCGATGTCAACGCAGTGCTCTAACCAACTGAGCTAACCGCCCCTGGAGCTGCATGGAGGCGCTGGTCTAGTGAAGTACGAACCAGCTTTACCGCAGCTTAGTGTAGCAAGCCAGCACGATGAGCGTCAAGGGAACTGGGGCGGCTGCCCCGTCCGTGGGTAAGCCCAGGCTGGGCAAGGGGTATTAGCAGGGGGAAGGCAGGCCGTGATGTACCTAGACGGCTGGCCCCTGCCGTGTCAACGCGATGCTCTGCCTGGCGTTGTTTTTGGGACAGGTTCCCGAAGGGCGGCGTTAAGACTGGGGAAACCAGTGCCATCCCACAGGGCATAGGGACTGGCGACTGCGGGGGGCTGGCCTAGAGACAGAAGCTGGAGCCCGGCTGGTACCGGGCTCCAGCTTCTTGACCTGCGTTTGGTGGCTGAGGGCTACTGCTCTTCGTCACCCTCTTCCTCGTCCGTGTCCTCGTCCAGGTCGTCGTCGAAGTAGTCCTCGTCCTCCAGGTCCTCGTCCTCTTCGCCCCCTTCCTCCGAGTCCACTATCTCCAGAGGCACGGGCTCGCCGCCGTTAAGGCCACCTAGGCTTGGCAATGGCTCGTGGGGCCCCAGCCAGGTGACCGCGGCAGCCTCCACGGACTGCTCGACGGGCGGGAAGATGGTGTCCAGCTCCAGGCGCTTCCGGCCCTCCTCCGTCTGGTCGATGCGGGCTGGTATCAGCCGGCCTATGATGACGTTTTCCTTCAGGCCGCGGAGGTGGTCCACGGAACCCGCGGCCGCGGCCTCGGTCAGGACGCGGGTGGTCTCCTGGAAGGAGGCGGCGGCCAGGAAGCTGTCCGTTAGCAGGGACGCCCTGGTGACGCCCAGGAGCACGGGCTTGGCGGTGGCGGGCTCGCCGCCCTCAGCCATAACCCGCTTGTTCTCCTCCAGGAACTCGTAGGGGTCCACAAACTGGCCGGGCAGGAAGTCAGTGTCGCCCGGGTTGTCCACGGTAACCTTGCGGAGCATCTGCCGGATGATGACCTCGATGTGCTTGTCGTGGATGCTGACGCCCTGGGAGCGGTACACCTTCTGGACCTCCTCCAGAAGGTACGCCTGGACCTCCTCGGCCCCCTTGATGCGCAGGATGCTATGGGGATTCTTGGGGCCAGCGGTGAGGGCGTCGCCGGCCTTCACTCGGGCGCCGTTCTCCACCAGGATGTGGGCGGCGGCGGGCACCAGGTACTCCTGCTCCTCCACGTCCTCCCACACTATCACCACCTTGTCCGGCTCCAGCTCCACCCGGCCGCTGATCTTGGCCAGCACCTCTTCGGCCTGGGCGGGGACAGCCTCGCCATTGGCCTGGGGGGCAGAGAGGGCCCTGGCTAGGGGCACGCCGGCGTCCACTATATCACCAGGCTGTACCAGGACTTCATAACCCGGAGGCAGGTTGTGCTCCTCGCGGTAGTCCACCTGGCTGCGTATCTTCAGCCGCCGACCTTCGGCCTCCTCCACAATCTCCACCACCCCGTCTATGTCCGCCAGGATGGCGGCACCCTTGGGAATGCGGGCCTCAAACAGCTCCTCTACCCGTGGCAGGCCGCTGGTGATGTCCACCCCTGCCACGCCACCGGTGTGGAAGGTACGCATGGTGAGCTGGGTTCCTGGCTCGCCGATGCTTTGAGCGGCGATGATGCCCACGGCCTCGCCTATCATGCACAACTTGCCCGTGGCAGGGCTGTAGCCGTAGCACATGCGGCAGAGGCCGCGCCGGGCGGCGCACGTAAGGGGCGACCTTACGTACACCTCTTTGATACCGGCTTTGACGATGGCCTCGGCCTTGTCCCGGTCTATGACCTCGTTGCGGCCTACAATAACCTCGCCGGTCTCCGGGTGGGCAACGGGGGCCGCGGCAAAGCGGGTGTTGATACGCTCGGCCAGGGGGGCCACCAGGGGGTTATCAGGCACGTCCCTGATCCAAGTGCCGTTGGTGGTGCCGCAGTCTTCCTCCAGTATGATCACATCCTGAGCGATGTCTATGAGGCGGCGGGTCAGGTAGCCGCTGTCGGCCGTCCGGAGGGCGGTGTCGGCCAGGCCCTTCCTGGCCCCGTGGGTGGAGATGAAGTACTCCAGGACGGTTAGCCCCTCCTTGAAGCTGGAGCGGATGGGCAGGGCTATGATGCGGCCCTTGGGGTTGCTCATGAGGCCGCGCATCCCGGCCATCTGCTTGATCTGGGCGATGTTACCCTTGGCGCCTGACATAGCCATGATGGATATACCGCAGTAGCTGGGCAGGGCCTTTTCTACCGCTGCGGTCATCTCGTCGCTGGCGCGGGTCCAGATTTCGATGGCGTGGTTGTAGCGCTCCTCCTCGCTGATGAGGCCCTGCATGTACTGGTCCTCCAGCAGCGCCACCTGCCGGTCGGCCTCTGCCAGGATGGAGTCCTTCTGCTCGGGCACTTGGATGTCGTTCAGGGCGATGGTGATGCCGGACTTTGTAGCGTAGTGGAAGCCTATGGCCTTGATCTTGTCCAGGACCTCGGCGGTCTTCTCGTTGCCCAGGACGCGGTAGCACTCGGAGGTCAACTCCTTGAGGGCCTTCTTGTCCATCAGGTAGTTCTTGAAGCCCAGCTCGGGGGGCAGGACCTGGTTGAACAGGATGCGGCCGACGCTGGTCTCCAGCCAGTTTTCGGGGTTCTGGGGGTCCCGTACCAGGATCTTGGCCTGGAGGTCCACCAGACCGGCTTCGAAGGCTAGCTGCGCCTGGTTAAAGTCGGCGAAGCGGCTACCCTCCCCCAAGCGGTTGGGGCGGACCTCGGTCAGATAGTAGCAGCCCAGGATCATGTCCAGGGTGGGAGCCACCAGGGGCTCGCCCGAGGCTGGGGACAGCATATTGTAGGTGCTGAGCATGAGCTTACGGGCCTCTTGGACAGCCATGCGGGACAGGGGCACGTGGACAGCCATCTGGTCGCCGTCGAAGTCGGCGTTGAAGGCTGCACACACCAGAGGGTGTATCTGGATGGCGCTGCCCTCGATGAGTATGGGCTGGAAAGCCTGGATGCCCAGCCGGTGAAGGGTGGGGGCGCGGTTGAGCAGCACGGGCCGCTCTTTAATCACCTCCTCCAGGATGTCCCACACCTCGGGGCCGCCGCGCTCCACGGTGCGCTTGGCGCTCTTGATGTTGGGCGAGATGCCCAGCAGCACCAGACGGTGCATGACAAAGGGCTTGAACAGCTCCAGGGCCATGCGCTTGGGCAGGCCGCACTGGTGGAGCTGCAGCTCGGGGCCTACTACAATGACCGAGCGTCCGCTATAGTCCACGCGCTTGCCCAGGAGGTTCTGGCGGAAGCGCCCCTGCTTTCCTCGCAGGAGGTCCGACAGCGCCTTCAGCCGGTGGTTGTGGCTGCCCTGGATGGGACGGCCACGGCGGCCGTTGTCTATGAGGGCGTCCACCGACTCCTGAAGCATGCGCTTCTCGTTGCGCACGATGATGTCAGGTGCCCCCAGTTCCAGGAGCCTCTTCAGCCGGTTGTTGCGGTTGATGACGCGGCGGTAAAGGTCGTTCAGGTCACTGGTGGCGAAGCGGCCACCATCGAGCTGGACCATGGGGCGCAGCTCGGGCGGGAGTACGGGCAGGACGGTCAGGATCATCCATTCGGGCTTGTTGTTGCTCTTGCGGAAGGCCTCAACGACCCGCAGGCGCTTCACGGCCTTCTTTCGGCGCTGGCCAGAGGTGGACTTCATCTCCTGCTGGAGCTGCTCTCGCAGGGACTCCAGGTCTATTCCCCGTAGTATCTCCAGGATGGCCTCGGCGCCCATGCCCGCGCGGAAGACGTGGCCGTAGCGCTCGTTCAGCTCGCGGTAGCGGCTTTCTGCCAGCAGCTTGAAGGGGCGCAGATCTTCCAGCTCGCTGATCTTGCTCTGGAGCTCCTGGAAAAGCTCCTGGCGCTCCTTTTCTAGCTGGTCGTTGATCTCCTGGATCTGGCTCTCCGTGGCCTGCCGCTGCTGGTCCACGGCCTCCTGGCCGTTGGCCGAAGCCTGGGCCTCAAAGGCCTGGCGAAGGAGGGCGATGCGCTCCTCGGCCTGTCGCTCCCTCTGCTCAACCTGGCGCTGGTACTTCTCCTTCTCCTCCTGGATGGCCTTGTTGCGGGCCTCCTCGTCCACGGAGATGATGATGTACTGGGAGAAGTAGAGCACCCTCTCCAGGTTTCGCGGCGAGAGGTCCAGGAGAAGGCCTAGGCGGCTGGGGGTGCCCTTGCTGAACCAGATGTGGGCCACGGGGGCGGCCAGGTTAATGTGGCCCATGCGCTCGCGGCGCACCTTGGAACGGGTCACCTCCACGCCACAGCGGTCGCAGATGACGCCGCGGTAACGGATGCGCTTGTACTTGCCACAGAAACACTCCCAGTCCTTGGTGGGCCCAAAGATCCGCTCGCAGAACAGCCCGTCCTTCTCAGGACGAAGGGTGCGGTAGTTAATGGTCTCGGGCTTGGTTACCTCCCCGTGGGACCAGCTCCTGATCTGCTCGGGAGAGGCGATGGAGATCCTGATGGCGTTGAAGCCACTAGGCTGAACGTCTACCCTATCTGCCATTTCCCATCTCTCCTCAGTTATCAGTTAAAAGCTCTCGATCTCTTCCCGTGCCGGAGTCGGCTCCGGCTCCTCCCCGGCAGGTGCTGCCGGCTCTTCTTCATTCAGTAGCTCCACCGAGAGGCCAAGGCTCTGAAGCTCCTTAAGGAGAACGTTGAAGGACTCGGGGACACCCGGGGCCGCAACGTCCTCACCCTTGATGATGGACTCGTAGGTCTTGACCCTTCCGGAGACGTCGTCGGACTTGACGGTGAGCATCTCCTGAAGGATGTGGGCGGCGCTGTAGGCCTCCAGTGCCCAGACCTCCATCTCCCCGAAGCGCTGGCCGCCGAACTGGGCCTTACCACCCAAAGGCTGCTGGGTGATGAGGGAGTAGGGGCCCGTGGAACGGGCGTGGATCTTGTCCTCCACCAGGTGTATTAGCTTCATCATGTATATCTGGCCCACGCCCACGGGCTGGTAGAAGGGCTCGCCGGTTCGCCCGTCGCGCAGGATCATCTTGCCGAAGACGGGGGGCGCGGCCTGCTTCTCCCGGTGAAGGCGCATGGCCTCCTTCTGCAGGTCCTCGTAGGACATGCCCGTGACATCCACGCCCATGTGCTCCTTAAGCCATATCTCCAGGCAGGCCTTGCTGGCCTCCCCTTCCAGTTTGTCGTCAAAGAGGCGGTCGGCGTCATAGCCCCGCTGGGCCAGCCACTGGCGTACCTTCTCCATATCGATGGGGGACGTCCCATCGGTGGAGCCGGTGGCCCTGGGGGCGGTGTTGATCGCGCCCGCCTGCTGGGCGAACCAGACCCTGGCCAGCCCGTCCTCTATGGCCTTGTCGCTGGCCCCGTCGAAGACAGGGGTGACGGCCTTATAGCCCAGCATCTTGGCGGCCCAGCCTAGGTGGGTCTCCAGGACCTGACCTAGATTCATACGCGAGGGAACGCCGATGGGATTTAGGATGATGTCCACAGGCGTCCCATCGGGCAGGAAGGGCATGTCCTCCACGGGCAGAATGCGGGATATGACGCCCTTGTTGCCGTGGCGTCCCGCCATTTTGTCGCCCACGGAGATCTTGCGGGTCTGGGCCACCCAGACACGGACGGCCTGGTTGACTCCGGGGGGCAGCTCGTCCTTTTTGTCCTTGCTCAGGATCTTCACGGCGATCACCTTGCCGCGCTCGCCGTGGGGCACCCGCAGGGAGGTGTCCTTCACGTCCCTGGACTTCTCACCGAAGATGGCGCGCAGCAGCTTCTCCTCGGCGGTGAGCTCCGTCTCGCCCTTGGGGGTGACCTTACCTACCAGGATATCGCCGGGGCCCACCTCGGCTCCCACGCGGATGATACCCCTCTCATCCAGGTCCCGCAGGCTCTCCTCGCCCACATTGGGGATATCGCGGGTGATCTCCTCGGGGCCCAGCTTGGTGTCCCGGGCCTCCACCTCGTACTTCTCGATGTGGATGGAGGTGAACTTATCCTCCTTGACCAGGGCCTCGCTGATAATCACCGCGTCCTCGAAGTTGTACCCCTCCCAGCTCATGAAGGCCACCAGTACGTTCTGGCCCAGGGCCAGGAGGCCGTGGTCCGTGGAGGAGCTATCGGCCAGGACGTCGCCCTTGCGCACTATCTGGCCCTTGTCAACGATGGGGTGCTGGTTGAAGCACGTGCCCTGGTTGGTGCGGGTGAACTTGCTGAGCTGGTAAACGTGCTCCTTGCCCTGGGCGTCGGTGACCACCACCTCGTCGCCGGTGACGTGGGTAACCACGCCGTCAACCTCGCTCATCACCACCTGGCCGCTATCCCGGGCTACCCGGTCCTCTATGCCCGTGCCCACTAGGGGCAAATCGGGGCGCAGCAGGGGCACCGCCTGGCGCTGCATGTTGGAACCCATCAGCGCTCGGTTGGCATCGTCGTGCTCCAGGAAGGGGATGAGGGAGGCGGAGACGCTGACGATCTGCATGGGCGACACGTCCAAGAGGTCCACGGACTCGGGGGCCACCAGGGAGAGCTCCTCACCTATCCTTGCCTCCACCCTGTCCTGGACTATCTGGTTCTTCTCGTCCAGCAGCACGTTGGCCTGGGCGATGACCACGTTCTCTTCTTTGTCCGCCGAGAGGTACACAATGTCCTCAGGGCGGTTGGAGACGAAGGGCTTAACCCGCACCTTGCGCTCTCCCAAGGCCGAGATCTTCTGGAAGAGCTCGGGCGTCACCACGTCTCCCGCCTTGGCGACGGTCCTGTTCCGGGAGTCCACCACATCCTCGGTGAGGGTGCGGCCCTCCAGGTCGCGGTCCTTGTTGGACAGCTGCTTGAACACCTTCCGATAGGGCGACTCGATGAAGCCCAGGTCGTTGATGCGGGCGTAGGTGGCCAGGGAGCTGAGCAGGCCGATGTTGGGACCCTCGGGCGTCTCGATAGGGCAGATGCGGCCATAGTGGGAGTAGTGGACGTCGCGGACGTCGAAGCCAGCCCTTTCGCGGGACAGGCCGCCAGGGCCCAGGGCGGAGAGCCTCCGCTTGTGGGTCAGCTCGGCCAGGGGATTAATCTGGTCCATGAACTGGGACAACTGGGAGCCGCCAAAGAACTCCCGTATGGCCGCCACCACGGGCCTGATGTTCACCAGGGCCTGAGGGGTGGCCTGGTCAGGGTCCACCAGGGTCATGCGCTCGCGGACCATGCGCTCCATCCTCAGCAGGCCGACGCGGAGCTGGTTCTGGATCAGCTCGCCCACGGCCCTGACCCGGCGGTTGCCCAAGTGGTCTATATCGTCGGGCTTGGCCTCCCCGTTATTAATGCGGATTATGGTCTTGAGGACAGCTATTATATCCTCACGGGTCAGGATGCGCTGGTTGGGGTCCTGCTCCAGGCCCAGGCGGGAGTTAAGCTTGTACCGCCCCACGCGGCCCAGGTCGTACCGGCGGGGGTCGAAGAAGAGGGTACGCACCAGGTTGCGGGCGTTCTCCAGGCTGGGAGGCTCACCGGGCCTCATGCGTCGGTAGAACTCCAGTTGGGCCAGGGCGATCTTAAGGGCCTTATCCCTCTGGTAGGGTTCGTTGGGGCGGAACATCTCCCACACGGCCTTCAGGTCGTCCTCACGGAAGTGGACTGTACGCTCATCGGGCAATGTATCCCTGTCCAGGGTGCTGCGGACAAAGCGGTGGTACTCGTTGGTATCCACATCCTGGAAGGGGGCCAGGATCTCGTCGTCGGAGGCCAGGCCCAGGGCGCGCAGGAAGGTAGTAGCCGAAACCTTGCGCTTGCGGTCCACCTTCAGGGAGAGCACGTCCTTGGAGCTGGTCTCGAACTCCAGCCAGGCGCCGCGATAAGGGATAAGCTTGGCGAAGCAGAGGTCGCGGTCACTGGTCAGGTCCTTCTCCAGGGTGAAGTAAACGCCCGGGGAGCGCACAAGCTGGGTCACCACCACTCGTTCGGCGCCGTTCACCACGAAGGTACCGTTGGGAGTCATCATAGGGAAATCCCCCATGAAGATCTCCTGCTCCTTGATCTCGCCCGTCTCCTTCATGACTAACTGGGTGCGGACGTACAGAGGGCGAGAGAAGGTTATCTCCTTTTCACGGCACTCGTTGAGGGAGTACTTGGGGTCACGGAAAAAGTGCTCCAGAAAGGAGAGCTCGTACTTGGTGCCCGTGAAGTCCTGGATGGGGGAGATCTCCGCGAACAACTCCCGCAGCCCTTCGCTCATGAACCAATTGAAGGAATCGATCTGCATCTGGATCAAGTTGGGCATATCCAGGACCTGAGGGATCCTGGCGTAGGACTTGGGCTTCAAAGACAAAACGGGATTTGCGTGAGTCCCAGATGGCAACATCAGCTCACTCTCCTCCAGGGGAAACTAGGTGTAGAGCTCCCGATTGGCAAAATGGGAAACTGGAAGTTGAAAAACCAGTTGGGGCAGAATGCAACTCTTTGCAGGGGACATAATCCGACTGAGTTTTAATACTACAAGGAAATACCCAAGATGTCAATACTTGTTCAGAGGATTTTTGAGAATCCGGGAGACTCTCTGGGGCATGGCCCCGGACCCTATACCCCTGGCGGGCCGGCCCCGCAGCCTTGTCTGCTAGTACGCTGGCCAAGGAAACGGTACCGCCCCTGCGGCCACGTTGACGTCCACCCTCTGCATTGGGTATTATAGCATAAAAGCGGATAAACCCATACCCAGGGGGTGGGGGTTTATGGAGGACTCCCTATGTTGCCACAGGTCAAGGCCGAGGCGCTCAAAAGGCTGAACTACGTGGAGGGTCACCTGTCTGGCATCCGGCGGATGCTGGAGGAGGAGAAGTACTGCGTGGATATCCTCAAGCAGACCCACGCTGTCCGCCGCGCCATCCAGCGCATCGAGTCCCTGCTGCTGGCGGGACACCTGAAGACCTGTGTGGTGGAGGGTATCCGGGACGGCCGGGAGGGTCAGGTGTTGGCCGAGCTCCTGGAGCTTTACGAACTGGCGGACAAGTAAAGGGAGAGCGAATCTATATGACTGGAAAGACTGCCAAGGGGACGCTGATTACCCTACCTGTTGAGGGCATGACCTGCGCCTCCTGCGTGTTGCATGTGGAGGAGGCCCTGCGGCAGGTGCCCGGTGTCCTGGAGGTCAAGGTCAACCTAGCCACCGAGAAGGCCACCGTGAGGGTGGCCGGCGATGGCCTGGACCTTGACCAGGCGGTGGCCAAGGTGGAAGACGCTGGCTACAAGATTCCCGTTCAGGATACCACGCTGCGCATAGGAGGCATGACCTGCGCCTCCTGTGTCATGCACGTGGAGGAGGCTCTCAAGGGGGTGCCTGGGGTGCTCTCGGCCAGCGTCAACCTAGACACCGAGAAGGCCACCGTCCGCTACATACCCGGCATGGTCAGCCTGGAGGACCTTCGCCGGGCCGTGGACGAGGCGGGATACACAGTGGAGGGGTCCGATCTGGCGGAGGTGGGCCAGCGGGAGGAGATGGAGCGCCTGGCCAGGACCAGGGAGATTCGCAGCCTTCGGGACCGCTTCGCCATCGCCCTGGCCATAGGTGCTCTCATCATGCTGGGTAGCTTCGAAGGCTTCCCCTGGGTCTCCCGACTCATGGACCTGGCCTTCTTCCCTTACCTCCTCTGGGCCCTGGCCACCCCCGTGCAGTTCTGGGCCGGGTGGATGTTCTACGTTTCGGGCTTCGGGGCTCTGCGCCACCGCACGGCCAATATGCATACCCTCATCGCCCTGGGTACCAGTGCGGCCTACCTGTACAGCGTGGCGGCCATTCTGGCCCCGGGCTTCTTCCGCGCCCAGGGCATAGAGCCGGCCCTGTACTTCGATACCTCCACCATCATCATCGGCCTGATACTAATGGGGCGGTACCTGGAGGCCCGGGCCCGGGGCAGGACCTCCGAGGCTATCCGCCGCCTCATGGGCCTGCGGCCCGACACCGCCCGGGTGGTCCGCGACGGCCAGGAGCAGGATGTGCCGGTGGAGCAGGTGGTGCCGGGTGATGTTATCCTGGTGCGCCCGGGCGAGAGGGTGCCCGTGGACGGCCAGGTGGTGGAGGGGCACTCCACGGTGGACGAGTCTATGCTCACCGGCGAGAGCCTGCCCGTGGAGAAGCTGGAGGGCTCACCGGTGTACGGGGGCACCCTAAACCGCACCGGTAGCTTCAAGTTCCGGGCCACTAAGGTGGGCAAGGACATGGCCCTCTCCCAGATCATACGGCTGGTGGAGGAGGCCCAGGGTTCCAAGGCCCCCATCCAGCGCCTGGCCGACGTCATCTCTGCCTACTTTGTGCCGGCCGTGGTGCTGGTGGCCACCATCACCTTCCTGCTCTGGCTCTTCCTAGGGCCCCAACCTTCCTTTAACTACGCCCTGCTCATCTTCGTGGCCATCCTTATCATAGCCTGTCCCTGCGCCCTTGGCCTGGCCACACCCACGGCTATCATGGTGGCCACGGGCAAGGGGGCGGAGGCAGGGGTGCTCTTCCGAGACGCCGAGGCCCTGGAGACTGCCCACAAGACCCGGATCGTTGTGCTGGACAAGACAGGCACCCTTACTATGGGCAAGCCCGTGGTGACCGATGTGGTGGCCGTGGACGGGAACGGGGAACGCCTGCTGGCCCTGGCGGCCTCCGCCGAACGGAGCTCGGAGCACCCCCTGGCCGAGGCCATAGTCGCCGAGGCGAAGGAGAGGGGGCTGGCCCTGGAGGAGCCCAAGGCCTTCGACGCCATTCCTGGCCAGGGTATCCTGGCCCAGGTCAACGGAAGCCAGGTGCTCCTGGGCAACCTGGAGCTGATGCGGGCCAGAGGCGTCTCCCTGGACGACCTGGAGGAGAAGGCGTCGCAGCTAGCGGGGGAGGGCAAGACCCCTATGTACGTGGCCGCCGATGGCCGACCCGTGGGCATCATCGCCGTGGCCGATACCCTCAAGCCCGAGGCGCGGGATGTGGTGGCCCAGCTCAAGGCCATGGGCCTGGAGGTGGTGATGCTGACCGGGGACAACCGGCGCACGGCGGAGGCCATCGGCCGGGAGCTGGGGGTCCAGCGGGTCTTGGCGGAGGTATCGCCCCAGGACAAGGCCAGCGTGGTCAAATCTCTTCAGCAGGAGGGGAAAGTGGTGGCCATGGTGGGGGACGGCATCAACGATGCCCCTGCCTTGGCCCAGGCGGATGTGGGCATGGCCATGGGAACGGGCACCGATGTGGCCATGGAGTCGGCGGACGTGGTCCTTATGAGGGGCGACCTGGGGGGTCTCATCACGGCCTTCCGCCTCAGCCACGCCACCATACGCACCATAAGGCTGGGTCTGTTCTGGGCCTTCTTCTACAACGTCAGCCTCATTCCCGTGGCCGCGGGGGCTCTGTACCCGGTGTTCCACAGCCTGGGAGGGGTACCCCCGGCCCTGCGGTTCTTCTTTGGGGAGATGGGCTTCCTCAACCCAATGCTGGCAGCTCTGGCTATGGCCTTCAGCTCCGTTAGCGTGGTCACCAACTCGCTACGGCTGCGTCGGTTCAAGGCCTCCTGATCTTCGGCGGCGTCATCCTGGGTCACGGCCTGGGTGGGCTGGTGGGACCAGCCACCTAGGCTTTTGAATTGGTAGCAAAGGTGATTAGAACACAACGAGTAACACAAAAATCGATACGATATTGGCAATACACCCTCGGCTTGCCTAGCTAGTAGTGCTTGTACGGGCAGCGTAGCTGAAAAAGTTCAGATAGATATGAGACAGTAGGCGTGGAAAAGTAGAAGCAGAAGGGGCCACACTTCTGGGTGAGAATAGACCAGAAAGGAGGTGGCC
>DAOUBE010000058.1:0-2960 GCA_034432835.1 Dehalococcoidia bacterium
ATCCAGTCCATGGTGTTGACGGCGTGGTCGGAGGGGGTGGGGTCCAACTGGGTAGGCTTTGGGGGTCTGGACCAGGTCAAGCCTCTGCTGGGCATCCCCGAGGACCTGGACGTGCTGGCCATCGTCCCCTTCGGCTATCCAGCCCAGCCCGCAGGCCGTGGCAAGAAGCGCCGCAAGCCCCTATCCCAGATAGCCCACCGGGAGCGCTTCGGCCAGCCCTTTGAAAGCCCGGCCTGAGATTTCACACCGGTCCTATCGGGTAACGCCACAAGGGCAGGGGAGTCCAGAGGAGGATGCCCCTCTGGTGGGGGTTTTGGCACACTTTTGGGCCAAGGTGACCAGACCCTTTCGGCCTCCTGTTGCCCTCATCCCCCTCTTAGGTCGAGGGGGATTACCATCCCCCTCGAGGCTCCCCCTAGTACCCTCATCCCCCTGGGTCCCCCTTCTCCCACAAGTAGAAGGGGGAATGTAAAGTTCAGGGGATTCTCCCCTGATACCCTTAGCAGGGGACTCTTTCCCTTACACCCCTCACCTACGCCGAGGTGAAGGATGCCCCTGGTTCTGGTACACCCTTTCAGGGCATCAACAAAGCCATGTCGTTCTGAGCCCTTGGCAGAAGGGGTCAGAACCGCCCATGTCTCACTTACATGGGACGCCACGAAGGATGAAAATACCTTTGGGGCCCATCGGCGAGGAGTTCCGGTGTCACTGGTGCCGCTAGCCCCACTCAGAAGGTGACCTTGGAGATAGCGACCCCGGCATTTTCACGGTAATGACACTTCATCTTCTGGCCCAGCGGTCCACTCCTGGCAGGCTTGTCCCCTTCACCCAACCTGTCTCGTACCAGTGGCGGGAGCTTGGGGACTCCCAAGGGCTCGCTCCTTGGCAAATAAGGACAGGAAAGGGCCCGGGGTAACACCCTTGACCTAATCCATGGCGGCGCTCTTAAAGGGGCCTGGTATCAGGTCAGAACTTCACCACCATCTGTAGCTGGGTGGTGGGCTTCATCAGCGCCTCGAAGGCCTCCTGGATGCGCTCCAGGGGGATAAAGCTGTCGGGGGCGAGCATGGGGCCCACATCCACCTTGCCCTGCTTCATCAGGTCCAGGCTGATGTGCCAGTCCTCGGTGGCGCTGCCGAAGGTGGTCTTCAGCTCCACCTCCCGGGCCATCCAGTCCACGGGGCGGATGGGTATGTGCTCCCATGGCACGGCGATGAGCACCACCTGCCCGTACCTTCTGACCATGTCCAGGGCCTGGTCCGTGGTGTTCTTGATGCCCGCGGCCTCGAAGACCACGTTGGGCCCCAGGCCGTCGGTAAGCTCCACCATGCGGGCCACTACATCCTCTTTGGTGGGATCAATGACCTCGGTGGCGCCCAGCTTGCGGGCGGCGGCAGCCCTGGCCGGGGCCGGCTCGGAGACGAAGACCGCTCTGGCGCCGGCGGCCCTGGCCACCTGAAGGGTGAAGAGGCCGATGGGGCCGGCGCCGATGACCGCTGCGGTGTCCCCCAGGCGGAGTCGCGACACCCTCACGGCGTGGACGGCCACGGAGCAGGGCTCGCAGAGCGACGCCTGCTCCTCGGTGACCCCCTCAGGGATGGCGATGGGCTCCCACTCCTCCATAATAATGTACTCGGCGTAGGCGCGCAGGGGCTTGCGTCCGTAGCCCGAGGTGCGGTAGTTGAAGCGAGGCCCCATCTGAAGCCGGTCTGTGCTGCCTGGAGGTGCGCCACCACCACCCACCACCCGGTCACCCACCTTCCATCGTGTCACCCCAGGGCCCACCTTGGCTACCACCCCGCAGTACTCGTGCCCTGGCACATGGCCCACGGGCATGATATCGTACATAAAGGCATGAACGTCGGTGCCACATATGGCCGAGTGGGTTATCTTGACCAGAATCTGGCCCTTCTCCGGGGCAGGGGTTGGGACCTCCTCCACCGCAAACCTGCGGGCACCCTTGTACACGGCGGCTTTCACAGGGCTCCTCCTTGGCCAGAGCTGTGACTGGAAGCATGCTATACCAGGGCAGGTATCCAGTCAATGGAGGGGGCTTCTGGATCTGTTGGCTTGAGCCAGGTGCTGCCATGCCTCCGTGCCCTGGAGAAGGGGGACCCCTGGCCCAGGGCGAGGGCCAGGGGACTACACCCACCTGGAGTAAACAGCGCCCCAGCAGCATACCAAAGCCAATCAAACAGTGCCGGTTTCTGGCCCAAGGGTGTCCCCGCCCTCCACTTCCCGGGGGGCCTTGCCGTTATCGTAAGCCAGGCAGCGGTATGAGAGTAGCGAGAGGCTCTGAAAAGTGGTAAATTATTCCCAGTCGTTGCCAGTGGGAGGATAAGATTTGAGAGCCATCGAATACTTTGCCCCGTCTAGCGTGAAAGAGGCTGTCTCACTCCTGGCAGAGAAGGGCGAGGCTGCCCGCATCCTGGCCGGCGGCACCGACATCATCGTGCAGCTCAACGGCAGGCGGCGCAGTGCCGATAGGCTGGTGGACATCAAGACCGTCCCCGAAGCCAACATTTTGGAGTTCTCGGTTAGCAGGGGCTTGGTGGTGGGTGCGGCGGTGCCGTGCCATCGCGTCTATAAAGAGGCCGCCGTGGCCTGCAACTATCCTTGCCTGGTGGACTCCGCCTCCATCATAGGCAGCGTCCAGATCCAGGGCCGTGCCACCCTGGCCGGTAACCTGTGCAACGCCGCTCCCAGCGCCGACGCCGTCCCGTCCATGGTGGTCCTGGGGGGTGTGGCCGTGGTGGTTGGGCCCCAGGGGACCCGCCGGGTACCCGTGGAGCAGTTCTGCACCGGCCCCGGTAGGACGGTACTGAAGCCCGGCGAGTTGGTGCTCTCCCTGGAGTTCCCGGCGCCCAAACCCAACTCCGGCTCCAGTTACCTCCGGTTCATACCCCGCAACGAGATGGATATCGCCGTAGCCGGGGCGGGAGCGTGGGTGCAGTTGGACG
>DAOUBE010000059.1:0-1750 GCA_034432835.1 Dehalococcoidia bacterium
GGCCACCTCCTTTCTGGTCTATTCTCACCCAGAAGTGTGGCCCCTTCTGCTTCTACTTTTCCACGCCTACTGTCTCATATCTATCTGAACTTTTTCAACCCAGCCCTGCCTGTGGGAGGCCGAGGCCGGCGGTGGTAATATATCGCCGGCAGGGCTGGGACAGCCCAGTTCAGGAGGAGAAGATGAAGAGCAAAGCGGCCATTCTCTACAGACCCAAGACCCCAGTGGTGGTGGAAGAGGTGGAGGTGCAGCCACCCAAGGCGGGGGAGGTGATGGTGCGGGTGGTGGGTACAGGGGTGTGCCACAGCGACTACAACGTGGTGGACGGCTTCCGCAAGGTGGCCAACCTGCCCACCGTCCTGGGCCACGAGGCGGCGGGCATCGTGGAGGAGGTGGGACCGGGGGTCACCAGCTTCGCCCCCGGGGACCACGTCATCTTTGCTATACGCCCCATGTGCGGCAAGTGCAAGTACTGCACCACCGGCCGCACTAACCTGTGCAACGGCTACACGCCTCCCCCAGGCCGCATGCTGGATGGCACCACCCGCTTCTACAAGACGGACGGCACGCCGCTCTATCACGGTACTTCTACCTTCACCCAGTACACCGTGGTCTGGGAGAACGTGCTGGTGAAGATAAGAAAGGACGTGCCCCTGGAGAAAGCGGCCCTGGTGGGCTGCGCCGTCATCACCGGTGTGGGGGCCGTGGTCAACCGTGCCAAGGTGGAGACGGGTTCCACCGTGGCCGTCTGGGGCTGCGGGGGCGTGGGATTGAACGTCGTCCAGGGAGCAGTGCTGGCCGGCGCCTCCAGGATCATTGCCGTGGACCTGAATCCCTACAAACTGGAGATGGCGAAAAAGGTAGGGGCCACGGACCTGGTCAACGCCAGCGAGCAGGACCCCGTGGCGGCGGTGGTGAAGCTGACCGACGGCGGGGCGGACTACACCTTCGAGGTCATTGGCAACCCCAAGACGACTCGCCAGGCCTTCGAGGCCCTGTGCCCAGGAGGCACCTGCGTGATGGTGGGCGCACCCCCCGAGGGCGGCGAGGTCCCGGTGCCCATGAGGCCGCTGTTCCTAGACCGGACGCTCATGGGCAGCAGCGCAGGCTCGGGCCGCCCCAGGTACGACTTCCACTGGCTCCTGGAGATGTACATGCAGGGTCGGCTGAAGCTGGATGACCTGGTCACCCGGGTGCGCCCCCTGGACGAGGTGAACGAGGCCTTCCAGGACATGGCCGAGGGCAAGGTGGCCCGGACGGTGCTGGCGCCCTAGCGGGCCCACAGCCCTACCACACCATGGACGAGGGCTCTCCGGCCGGCTAGAGCCTCCCACCCAGCAGTTGTGCCAGTGGTGCATGATCGGGACGCACATTCCGCGGTGATGGACCGGCGTGTCCGACCTTCCAACCCCACCTGAGTCCTCTCCCCTAGAGAAAGGAATAAAACATCACCGTCTTGCAGGCTGGGGATCACAGGCCGCCAGGCAGCCATTGGACCGGCCGCCGGGCACTACCACTGGACGTCGAAGTTGCGGTTGTACAGCTCCTGAATGCGAAGCAGGTACTCGGTGGAGATGGGGTGGGCACCGGAGCAAGAGGCCGCCTCCTCTATCTCCGCCGCGTTCTTGACCCCTGGAATAATGGTCGCGATGTCCTGGTTCATAAGGCAGAAGACCATGGCCGCCTTGGACAGTGTCCGGTAGCCTGCCTCCCCCACCAGGAAGCGCAGCTTCTTGCCAGCCTGTAAGTA
>DAOUBE010000060.1:0-20034 GCA_034432835.1 Dehalococcoidia bacterium
AGAACAGAGGGTCTAGGTTTGTGACTGGATTGTAAAGGGAATGGGGCAGATGTGCAAGAGGTACACCAGGGCACAGCACTGGCAGGGTGCACCCTGCACCCACTCTTCACCTTCCCTGGTCACAAACCCTTGGTGACCACCTCAGCGAAGCGTGGGTCAAGGGCGAGCCCTTGGGGATTCTCCTCTGGCACCCCTAGAGAGGGGGCAGCCCCCCTCTGCACTCTGCCAGGTTATCAGTCTTTGGTCCTTGTGAGGACACTACCATGTAGCCGCACTTTTGGCACCCAAGAAGGGGTGTGTTCGACCCACCCACCCGCCCTCGGGGCGTTCCAGGGGATTTTCCCCTGGGACCCCTAGCAGAGGGGGCATCCCCCTCTGCACTCCCCCTGTTCTAGGCCAGCCTTGACCTAGGGCCACCATCCTGTGGCCTTACATCTGGCCACCCAAGAAGGATTGTGTTCGGTCCCACCCGGCAGGGCACGCCCTGCACCCACTGTTCACTATCCCTGGTCACATAACCTCACTGACCACCTCAGCGAAGGGTGGGTCAAGGGCGAGCCCTTGGGGATTCTCCCCTGGTACCTCTAGCAGGGGACTCTGTCCCAAGGGCGGGGGTCAAGGTCATTGGGGGCTGTGAGCTTCAGCCCGCTGTACCCTGGCCTGCTCTGGTGGAGCGCAGCCCCGGGCGGAGTGGAGGGGAACCGGAGGAGGCCTATCGGTTGACGAAGATGGGGTACTGTACCAGAAGCGCCGACTCCCCGTCCCGTTCGCCCCACACCATCACCGTATAGACCCCCTTGCCATACTTGCCCACGATGCTCCTCAGGTCGGCCTCGATGGTAAAGGTGCTCTCCCTCACCAGCCAAAAGTGTGCGGTGACATAAGGCACCGTGGCGCTCTTGCTTGACGGCGTGGGGGGCGGCTTCACAAAAGGCTCCTGCCCGCAATCGTCCACCACCGCCTTTGTAGCCGGGTCCACCTCGTAGGGGTCCACCGCCACCTCCCACTGCGCCGTGGTCTGCTCCTCGGTGTAGTAGTACCCCTTCTCCGGGGGCTTGCGGATGAAAGCCACGGGCTTCTGGCCTACACTGTACGAGTGGGTGCTCTGGAGCTGTCCGATGGTCAAGGGCCCTGGTGGTCCGTCGTACCAGACCTGCACTACGGCCTCCGAGCTCAGGGCGAATCTGTCCTTGAAGGTGCCCGAGACCTGGAGCATCCCGTTCTCCAGAATGGTCGGGCGGATGGCGAACTCCACATAGTCACCCTCAAACTGCTGCACAACGTAGCAGGTGATATCGTTACACGCTATACCAAGATTCACCTTCTTGTGCCACCGGTCCAGGATGTTCCGGCGGTGCCCCTCGCTGTTCATGAGCCCTTCCTGGGCCTCTCTTAGTTCCTGCTCCACCGAGGCTATCTTCTGGTAACGGCAGTCCGGGTCAAGCTTGTAGGGCGTCCCGCTGACGTTCTCGGCGTCATAGTTGTAGCCACCGGCCAGGGTGTACCTCATGTAGGGCTTCAGCCCGCCCAGGTCCCAGTGGGACAGGTACCCGTTCTGGAGCATCTCCTCGGCATGCTGCTGGGCGGCGGGGTTGCTGCCCAGGGATACCGGCGGCACGCCGGCCCTTACCCGGTCCATGTTTATCAGACTCAGCATGTATTCCTTCCATCGCTGGAGCGCGGCTCCTGAGAGCATCTGGCCCGGGTTGTACCTGGGCCCATCGGTTCCCGACGGTTGGGGCGTAGGGGTGGGAGTCCTGGTGGCGGGGGTGGTGGGCGTACCAGTGGGGCTGGCGCTGGCTATTTGGGTGGGGGCCGGCGTGGGGGTGCTGGTGGGTAGCAGGGTAGCAGGGGGTGGTCCGGCCTCCACCAGTAACGTACCGGTACAGGCGGCCTGAATGTCCGACCCCGTGGGCCTTGCAGAGTCTGGCCTATCCAAGTTGACGAACCGCCACACCTCCCTCGGCTGGCTGGGGCACGCGGCCAGGACCCGGAAGTCATCCACGGCGGACCGAAAGGCCGCCCCTGGGCTCTTCCCGTGGTACCAGTGCACCCCGCTGAAGACTACGAAGAGCCCGCTAAAGAGCACCGCCACAGCCACTAGTGCCCAGGTTAGGAAGGCCAACACGGGCACCTGTATGACCCTGCGATACCCTTGTCGGTAGCCGTGGTGGACAACCGACCCGTAGGAGGGCAGGGACTGCGCCTCCAGGGGCGTGGAGTCCCCCCTGGTGTCCAGGATGCTCTGCAGCCCCGAGGGCGGGGCCTTCTGCTCCGTGGGCACCATACGGCCCGGTCCCGGGTCCCATCTCGCCAGGCCCATCCCTGGCCCGTCCTCAGGGCCGGCCTCCCCTGCGCCCTCAGGGGAGGGGGAGGCCGTGCTGTCCTGGCCTGTGTACTGGCAGTCCTTGTTAAGGCACTCGTACACCAGCCCCGAGGAGTTCCAGAAGAGGGACTTTTGGTGGCATCTGGGGCATACCTTCAGCCCGGTAGCTTCGCGGGAACCAACCGTCAGGCTTGGCGGCACATCGTGCCTGTGAGTCTGCCATACATTGGCGGGGAGGTATCTCTCGCATATGATGCAGTAGCGTAGGTCGTCTGCCTCGTTGGCACGCCTTTCGTCTTCACGCTTGGGCATCCCGTATCTCTCCTGAGCGCGCTCCCCCTCCCGTGGACTCGCCCCGGTCCTCCCCTACCCTGGCAACCAAGCGCCGTCTTGCATGGCCGGAGGCGCAAAACATGGGCCTTGGCATGCAAGAAATAAACGTAGCACGCAGACAACTCGGCGGAAATAGAACTTTGGTTGGATGGTCAATGGGCAGGGAGATGCTGATGGGTGGTGGGGGCTTGGCCGCCTAGGGCTCCTGCGCCGGAGCGCCCCGGCTAGGCCAGCTCCTCGGGCAGCCAGATGGTGGGGTTGGGCCCGGAGGGAGGCCCGAACTTGATCACACCCTCCTTGGCGGCCCGCTCCAGGAAGGCGCTGGCGCTGGAGAACCCGTTGTACCCCGTCTTCTTCAGGTCGTAGCCCAGGATTTGGCCCATCACCGACAGCACGCTGGAGGGGGTCCGGCTTGCCCTCTTCTGCCGTACCGCCATCACCGCCCGGATGAGGGCCAGCTTCTCCAGCTCAGTGAGAGGGCGGTCGCCGTTGGTATGCTCCACAGGCAGGGGCCCCTGGCTAGTGGCCAGGGCGTGGTGTAGCGTCACCACCAGAGCCTGGAGGGTGGCCTCGATACGCCCCAGGCGCTCCTCCACGGGCTGGATCCTCCGCTCCAGGGCCTGCAAGACCTCCGACTGGAGGTCCCTTATCTGCAGCTCCGGGTTCAGGCTGTCTATGGGAGTCAGCCCCAGGTACTTTACCAGCCTCTCCACATGCTCGTGTTTCAGCACTGGCCCCGTCTTGGGCCGCCACCCCCGAACGTGCTGTACCCAGCTCGCCACGTCGTAGTACCAGGCCCCATACCGGCTGTCCGGCCTTCTGGGCAACTGGTGGACTATCCCCGGCGGCGAGAGCAGCAGAAGGTCCGGCCAGACCTTGGCCTCCGCCCACGTGCCGCGTTCCCCTTCATTAAACACCGGCTCGTTGTTCCTCAGCCAGTCCTGGAGGGCGTTAGCGGCGTTCACCACCTGCCAGTAGTAGTTGATGTCCTGTTTGTTGGAGGGGACTATGGGCTCCCACCTGTCCTCCGAGTGCCTTCGAGACCAAGGTTCGTTGGTGCCTCCCCTCAGCTCGCAGGCCTCCGTCTTGACCTCCAGCACAATGAGCGTCGCGGGGGCATTCTCCTGCACGCCTATGATGAACCAGTCAATGTTCCTGCTGATGCTGAACTCCGCCAGGACCCAGTAGTCGTCCTCCAGCGTCTTCACCGCCTTCAAGACGCCCTCATGGATGCGGCTGACGTCTCCAACGTACAACCTGGCCATCAGGAGCGCTTCTCCAGCATAGCGGGCATCCTCCCCTTTGGTTTACGTGGACTGTGGGTGGTGCGGGGCCACGGTGTCCCCAGCATGGGCCTTATAACAGGCTCAAAGATGCACGATCGGGTGCTGCCTGGCAGCGGACGAGAGCCCCTAGGAGGCATCAGGGCGTGTGACAGGCTACGAAGGGCTTGGGCGGTGCAACCATTGTACCAGGTGCCGGCTGGTGCCGGTGGACGGCCAGGGGCAATCTTATGGACGCGGTTGGAGAAGACCCTCCAGCCCAGCGATGGGTCCAGCTACCCCTGGGCCGTCAGCTCCTCGGCGTACCAGAACAGGGCTGGCAGCCCTCCCGTATGGAGGAACACCACCGTCTCGTTCCGTCCTACGTTGCCTTGGCGTATCTGGTCTATCATACCGGCCATAGCCTTGCCCGTATAGTTGGGGTCTAGGATTATGGACTCGGTACGGGCCACCAAACGAATAGCCTCTATGCACTCCCTAGAGGGAACTCCATAGCCTGGGCCTACGTACTGGCCCAGGACCTCCATGTCCTTTTGGTCCAGGCTGCTGGGGAAGCCCAGCATACGGGCGGCCTCGTCTATCTTGCCGAAGATATACTGCTGGTAGTCCACCTCGTCGGAGACGGTTATGCCGGTGACGTGCCAGGGGAAGCCCAGGTTCTTGGCCGTCAGGGCCAGGCCCGACGTTGACCTGCCTGCTACCCCGAAGATGCGCACAGCTCCCACGCCCAGGGCG
The DNA here is from genome assembly GCA_034432835.1 of Dehalococcoidia bacterium. Taxonomy (GTDB): domain Bacteria; phylum Chloroflexota; class Dehalococcoidia; order Lucifugimonadales; family DAOUBE01; genus DAOUBE01. The sequence continues at coordinate 4,678 of DAOUBE010000060.1, forward strand.
TCTAGCTGGTCCTTCAGCTCCAGGGCCGCCTGAGCGTAGGCCACCACCCCGGCGTACAGGGTGAAGTCCTGCTCCGTGATAAGGTACGGCTTCCAGCCCTCGGCTCGGAGGGTATCGGCCAGGCCCCGGGCGTACTGGTTGGCCTCCTGCCCGGTGACGTCGCCCAGCAGGTGCATCTCCGCCCCCAGGAGGTGGTCCACCAGCATGTTCCCCTGGAAGGGGCGTCCCTTGCCGCCTCGTAGCACAAGAATGTATCGAAGGCCGGCCCTGTTACACGCCGCCGCAGTCAGCCGGGCGTTGTTGGAGCGCCAGTCCATGATGTTGATGTAGGCGTCGTAGCCCTTGGCCTTGATATCGGCGAAGAGGTACTCGTAGTGGCGCGCCTTGTTCCCCCCAAAGGCCAGCCCCGTGCAGTCATCCCGCTTGATGAGGATGCGCGGCCCTCCCAGCTCCCGGCTCAGGTTGGGGCACTCCTCCAGGGGTGTGGGCAGGTGGGCCAGCCTCATCCTGGGCAGCGACTTCAGCCGCTCCTCCAGGACCCCGCGGTCAAGGACTGTCTTTCGCACCATGCGTGTCTCCTCTTCCCTCAAGTGTGCTTAAACTTCCCGTGCCCCGGTTGAAGACCTCGCCGGGTTAGCAAGGGTGTCCCTCTGGCAATGTATATCCTCTTGTATCCCCCTCTCCTCCAAAGCGGGAGAGGGGGATACAGGGGTGGGGGTTCCTACATGTGGAACACCACCATCTTCAGCTCCGTCATCTCCTCCACGGCGTAGCGCGGCCCCTCTTTGCCCAGGCCACTGTCCTTGAGGCCGCCGTAGGGCATCAGGTCAGCCCGCCATTGGGGACCCCAGTTGATGTGCAGGTTGCCCGCGTCCACCTCCCGGGCGAAGCGCATGGCCCATTCGATGTTCTCGGTGAAGATGCCGGCGCTCAGCCCGTAGTTGGTGCTGTTGGCCAAGGCGATGGCCTCGTCAATGGTGGACACAGGGGTCACTGCCACCGCGGGGCCGAACAGCTCATCGCAGGAGATGCGCATCTCCGGCTTCACGTCGGCCACCACCGTAGGCTCGTGGAGGGTACCCCGGTAGTGGCCACCGGTGACCAGCCTGGCGCCGCCGGCCACCGCCTCCTGTATCCATTGGTTGACTCGGGCGGCGTCCTTCTCACGGATCATGGGCCCCATGGTCACCCCTGGCTTCAAGGGATCGCCAGTGACGATGCCCTCCACGCCCTGCTTCAGCATCTCCAGGTAGTCCACATACACGTTCCTGTCCACCAGGACCCGCTGGGTAGAGATGCACACCTGGCCGGCATTGGAGTAGCCCGTGGCCACGGTAGCCTTGACCACCTTGTTCAGGTCAGCGTCAGGCATGACAATGAGGGGGGAGTTGGAGCCCAGCTCCATGGTCACCTTCTTGATGCCCGCCATCTTGCAGATGCGCTCGCCCACGTCCCGGCTGCCGGTGAAGCTGATCTTTCGGATGCCCGGGTGGGTGGCTATGGCGTCGCCTATCTCGCCTCCAGGGCCGGTGAGGCACTGGACGGCCTCTTCGGGTACCCCTGCCTCCAGCAGCAGCTCGGTGAGCTTCAGGGCCGATAGAGGAGTATCGCTGGCGGGCTTCATGATGACGGCGTTGCCCGCCGCCAGGGCCGGCCCCACCTTGTGGGCCACCAGGTTCAGGGGGAAGTTGAAGGGGGTGATGGCGGCCACCACGCCGCAGGGGACCCGGATGGTGAACCCGAACTTGGTCGCCCCTCCCGGTGCTCCATCCAAAGGCACCGTCTCGCCGTGGATGCGCTTGGCCTCTTCCGCCGAGCCCATGAGGGTCTCCACCGCCCGGGACGCCTCGAATAGGCCCTCGGACAGCACCTTGCCCTCTTCCAAGGTTATAGTCCGGCCGAACTCCTCCTGCCTCTGGGCCAGCAGGTCCGCCGCCTTGCGCAGGATCTTGAAGCGGTCGTAGCCGGGCATCTTGCGCATTATCTCGGCGCCCCGCTTGGCGCTCTCCACCGCCTTGTCCACGTCCTCGGCGGTGGCCCTGGGCACGGTGTCAATCTCTGTGCCGTCGTACTTGTTGCGGACCACTATCTTCTCTGGCTTATCAACCCACTTGCCGCCAACGTACATCTTCATGGACCCTTCCTCCTTAGGTAACTTGGTACGTTCTTGTGCGGTGACCAGGCCGGAAGCAACGCAGTCTCGCCACCAACGGGTCAATTATCTGCCACCCTGTGACTCAACGCAAGCCCTGGCCTGGTAGGGCAGCTTAGGCCGGGGCGGTCACAGATGGGCCTTTGTCCTTCATGCATGAGCACGTAACACAGGCAGACCTGGGTCCCGTTCTCGATTACAATGTGAGTGTAAGGCATTTCAGAGAGGAGAAGGTTGCAGCCCCTGAACACCGGTGAATCCAAGCCACTACAATTCCCCAACGTCCGCAAGACCAAGATCGTGTGCACCCTGGGGCCCGCCACCAGCACTCGACAGCGCATCGAGGAGCTTATCCAGGCCGGGATGAACGTGGCCCGCCTGAATTTCTCCCACGGCACCCAGGAGGAGCACCTCCGCACCATGGGCTTGGTGCGCCAATGTGCCGCCGACCTGGGGGTGCCCGTGGCCATCCTCCAGGACCTTCAGGGGCCCAGAATACGTACCGGCCGCCTCAGGGGTGGTGGGCCTGTCCTGCTCCAGCCGGGGGCCCCCCTCACCATCACCACCAGGGACGTGGAGGGCGACGCCTCCACCATCGCCACCAACTACCCTGGCCTTCCCGCCGATGTCCGGCCCGGCGACACCATCCTAATGGACGACGGCCGCCTGGAGGTCAGGGTGGAGGCCAAGGGCGACGACGAGGTGCGGTGCCAGGTGGTGCGAGGAGGCCCTCTGGGCGAGCGCAAGGGGATGAACCTGCCCGGCGTTCACATCAGCGCCAGGGGCCTTACGGAGAAGGACCAGTCGGGCCTGCGTCTGGGCATTCAGCAGCAGGTGGATTACGTGGCCCTCAGCTTTGTCCGCGGGCCCGACGACGTGGCCCAGGCCAGGGACTTCCTGAGGGCCCAGGGCGCCGACATCCCCCTCATCGCCAAACTGGAGAAGCCCGAGGCTCTCACTCACCTGGAGGCTATCTTGGACGCCGCCGACGGTGTGATGGTGGCCCGCGGCGACCTGGCCGTGGAACTGTCCCTGGAGAAGGTGCCGGCCTGGCAGAAGCGCATCATTCGCCTAGCCAATCAGAAGGGCGCCCTAGTTATCACCGCCACCCAGATGCTGGAGACCATGGTCTCCAGCCCCGTGCCCACCCGGGCCGAGGTGAGCGACGTGGCCAACGCCGTCTTCGACGGCACCGACGCGGTGATGCTCAGCAGCGAGACCTCCATTGGCCAGTACCCGGTGGAGTCCGTCCGCATCATGGACCGCATCGTCCGCCAGGCCGAGGCTGAGGGCTATCTGGGCGAGGCCCTGGTTGCTTCCCCCGATGTAGAGGACTACGCCCACGCCATCGGACGCTCGGCCCATCAGATCGCTGAAAGCTCCCCCGGCGTCCGGGCCATCGTCCCCTTCACCCTGTCCGGTTTCACCGCCCGCATGGCCTCCAAGAGCCGCCCCGCGACCCCTATCATCGCCCTTACCCCCTACCAGCATGTGGTCAACCGCATGGCCCTCTACTGGGGCGTCACCCCCTGGCTGTGCCGCCAGGTCCGGACCCTGGAGGAGCTGCTGGCCACGGTGGACGCCATCCTTGGTGACCAGCCCTTCTCCTTGCGAGGCGCCAACGTGGTGGTCCTGGGGGGTCTGCCCGTCCCCGCCCACGTCCGCACCAACTTCCTCAAGGTGCACAAGGTGGGCGAGGACCTCCAGGCCCAGGCGCGCCCGTAAAGGTGGCGCACCAGCTAGGACTGCGGCGTGTAAGCTCAGACAGCCCCTGTTTGGGGCCAAGGGCACAGGTATGGCGGGGCGTCGGCGCTTAGTCCTATCAACAGCTACGCGGCTAAGACCAGACCGCGTCCTGCCTTGCGGTCCGTTACGTCCGTGGTGTGCCCGCCACTTTGGGTATGGCTGATGAGGCGAGGAGAGTCCACAGGGGAGACCCCCTCGGTGAGGGTCGGCGGGTACCCCCCACGTACCGAGGGTGGGAGCAATCACAATCCATCCTGGGTGTAGGTAAGCGGGTGCGGGCTGGGTGGAGGACCCACGGCCCGCGGACTGAACTCTGAAGCTTGGAAGCTTCCAACTTCAGCGGTACCTGGTATCCCTGATCGCCTAAGCAGGCCTAGGACTACCGCGGGGGCGGGACCCTCGCCTCCAGGCTCTCCCTCAGCGCCTCCGCAATGATGGCATAGCCAGCGTCGTTGGGGTGTATGTCCCCGGACACAATGTGGGTAAGGTAGAGCGCATTGTCCCCGAACAGCGGGTACAAGTCCACCACCTCCGCCCCGGCCGAGGCCCCCAGGCACCATATCAGGTCGTTCAGGCCAGTGCGGGAGGGATCGTAGGGATTAGCCGCGCAGTCGATAGTCATATCGCTGCCCAGAAGGGCCCGGTCCACCGACTCCTCCAGGTAACTGCCAGTGCCACCAAAGGGGTTGTACAGCGTCATCACCAGGAACTGCTCCTCGCCCGGGTCCTGGGCCAGCTCCGACCTAAGGGCGCTGAGGATCACGGGGTATGTCATGGCGAAGCCGCCCTTGGCCTTGGACACCAGCTCCTGGCAAAGGTAGCCCTCCGGGTCCAGGAGACAGGGCCCCATCATCCTGAGCACCAGCAGGTCATTCCCACCGATATCCAGGGTCACGATGTGCACGTCGGTCCGGGGATCGGCTATAGCCTTCAGCCCCTGCTCAAGCTGGCCGTTGCGGATGAGGGAGAAGCTGGTCTCTCCACTCACCCCCAGGTTGGTGAGGGTCTCCACCGTGCCGCCGGTCCCGTACTGCTGCCCGAACAGTCCCACGTACCCGCACTGCCCAGGCTCGGTGGCGCCTACTCCCACCGCCAGGGAGTCCCCCAGGGCCAGGTACATCCCCCGCGAAGACGTCTCCTCGGCCAGCGTTGGCCCGGGACCCAGCCCCACCATCAACAGCAGCACTACTCCCACCAGCTTGCCGATAGTCCCCACATGCACTTCCTGGGTCAGGGGACGCGCCTCCACGTCCCACAGATAATACACGCCAATATTAGCGTCGCTGAGGAGTCCTGAGAAGGCGTACTAAGGGCCTACAGCTACACCGCGGCCGTTTCTGTGGCCGGCTGGCCCACGTACAGGCGGCGCATGGTGGGGACAAACAGGCTCACCAGCACGGCCCCTAGGAACACCGCCGCGGCGATGGTCAGCAGCACCGGCGCGGTGATATAGTCCGCCAGGGAACCGTTGGCCAGGTTGGCAAAGGACATGACCCCGCCGGCGTGGAGGACGTAGATGCTCATCACGCGACCGCGGATGGCGTCGGGCACCATGGACTGGATTATAGTAGCCGTCACCGTCATGAACCCGGCCTGGGACAGGCCCATGGCCGCCGCCGACAGCCCCGCCACGGGCAGGTTGGTGGAGGCGGCCAGGGCTAGCGGGCTCAGGCCACTAAGGAGCCCCAGCCCCAGGACTAGCTGGCCCTGGCCCTTCTCACCCTTGAGCCACGCCAGCGCCAGGGTCCCCACCAGCGACCCCGCGCCCACTGCCATCATCAGGTAGCTGAAACCTTCGCCGCCCGCCCTCAGCCGGTTCTCAGAAAGCGACGGCAGCAGGGCCTCGAAGGACATGGTGAAGGCGCAGTGGAAGGCCACCAGCAAGATGATGAGCGCCACCAGGCGGTGGCTGTAGGCGTAGGTGATGCTCGCTAGAAGGTTCCCCAGCACGCCTCGGCTGGGCGCCACTGCCCCCCTGGACACCGTCTTCATACGCAGCACCAGCCCCAGGGACACCATGTAGAAGGCCGACGCTAGGAAGAAGGCTCCCCCGGCCCCGGTGGCGGCCAGCACCGGCCCCGTCAGGCCTGGCCCCACCAGTCGGGAGCCGTGCTGAGAGGCCGAGTTCAGGGCCAGGGCGTTCAGCAGGTGCTGCCTAGGCACCATGTTGGGCACCAGGGCCTGGACTGTGGGGAACTCCGCCGCGCGGGCTACCCCGCTTATGAAGGCCAGCAGCACCAGGTGCCACACCTGGACCACTCCCGCCACCACCAGGGCGGCCAGCAGCAGATTGGCGACCAGGTTTACCATAAGGCTCCAGGCCAGCAACATACGCCGGTCCAGCCGGTCCGCCAGCAGCCCCGCCACGGGCGGCACTGCCACCAGGGGCACCATGGCCGCGAAGGTCGTCAGCCCCACCCAGGTAGAGGACTCGGACAGGCTGTACACCAGCCAGCCCCGGCCCACTATCAGGGACCAGCTCGCCGCCCCGGAAGCCACGCTGGAGAACCACAGGATGCGGTACTCCCTGCTCTCTAGGGCCGCCAGCATCCGCGCCGCCGCTGACCTCCCCATGCCGTTCAACGAGGCCAATGTCCCTCCTTCCTTATCACCCCATAGACGCAGAGGACCCTGGGGTTACCTGTTGGGCTGCCTTCGCCTTTTCTACGAACCCAGGACAGGCTGTGCCCTCTCCACTATTCCAAAGGGTAACTGGGTACACGGGTGCTCCCCAATCATTCTGGCAGAAGGCGATGGCTGTCTCACCTTTCCCCTTTCGCCGAACCGCGAAGGGGCTACAGTGAGGATTCTCCCTGTCAATATTCCGGATGGGTCCATAACTATATCCCTCTGGGGTGAGTGTGCCCAGGTCAGGACGGCCAGAAGCCCTTATCCCCCGGCGACACCGGCGGGTGCTTCTTTATCCAGTCCAGATTCAGCTCTACTCCCAGGCCCGGGCGCTCCGACAGGTGCAGATGGCCGTCTCGGACGTCCAGCGGCGGGCTGACGACGGCGTTGTAAAACTCCAGGGCTGCCCGGCTAAACTCCAGCCGGTAGAAGTTGGGGATGGTGGTGCACACGTGGGCCCCAGCCAGGATGTTGATGGGCCCGTTGGCGTCGTGGGGCGACACCGGCACGTAGTAGGCCTCAGCCAGGCTGGCTATTTTCCGCAGCTCGCTGATGCCCCCCGTCCACACCACGTCGGGCATGATGTAGTCGGCCAGGTGCTCCTCCAGCACCGGCACAAAGTCGAACCGGGTGTACAGCCGCTCCCCCACGCATATGGGCACGTCCACCGCTTCCCGCACCTGGCGCAGGGCCTTGTAGCTCTCCGGCGGCACCGGCTCCTCGAACCAGGTCAGTTTGTACGGAGCCAGCATCCTCGCCAGCTTGATGGCCGTGGGCACGTTGTACTGGCCGTGGGCGTCTATCAAGATCTCCGCCTTGGGCCCCACGGCCTCCCGCACAGCGGCGATGATAGACTCACCGAAGGCCGCCCCCTCGTTGGAGATTATGCCGTTCTGGTAGGCGGTGTGGTAGGGCCACATCTCCTTCCAGAAAGGGTCCGTCTTCAGGGCTGTGAACCCCTCGCCCACCAGTTGCAGGGCGTGCTCCGCCGACGCCTCCGGGTTGTCGGCGCGGATGTGGGTGTACAGCAGGACGCGGTCACGAAACCTGCCCCCCAAAAGCTGATAGACGGGCACCCCCAGGGCCTTGCCCTTGATGTCCCACAGGGCGATATCTATGGCGCTGATGGCCGAGGTCACCGGCCCCCGGGCGCCCAGGTAGGTGAAGCGGCGGTACAGCTTGTTCCACAGCCGCTCTATGTCCGACGGGTCCTCGCCCATGAGGGCATCTTTCATCAGCTCCAGGACCCGGTATAGCAGCAGGCCCGAGGCCGCCGGCCAGTGGGAGCACTCGCCCACGCCGGTGATGCCCTCGTCCGTCTCTAGCTGGATGAATACCCAGTTGGTGCGGGCTATCTGTTGGGGGGTACTGGTGGTGGTGGGATACACCTTCAGGTCCCTGATCTTCATGCAGCGCTCCTGGGAAACAGGATGCCGCCTATTGTACACCTGTCGTGCTGGGCAGGCCAGGGGAGCCAGCCAACCGGGCATATAGATTAGTCGTGCCGGCCCTGGCCAGGCCCAGCCGTGAACCCCGGGGCCACTTCTCGCGTATTCTTGTTATGACCAAGCCTTAGACCACCGGCAACACGTGCAGGTGCGTGCCAGGGCCGTGGTTACGCTTTGCTATCGATGCCGGCCCTCATGCTGTATGGTGGCACATCGAAGCCTGGCCAATAGCGGTCATAGCGTGTTGCGGAAGCCGCAGAGGGTCATTGATATGTCACCACAGGTACTCCAGCCCCAGGTACCCCACGGGCTGGCCCGCCACCTCCACCGGGGACTCCCTCCAGGCTGTCTTCCGCTCGGTGACCTCCCTGGACACCCCCTAGCCCGTCATGGCACATCAGGGCAGGTCTTTGGCCCTGGCGGACTTCACCGCTACCCTACCCGCGCTGTCCGTGGCCCCTCTGTTATGATGGAGTAATAGTCAGTGGGAAGAAGGGAGGCGGTATGCGAGTGGTGGGGACGGGGCTGGGCTGTCTGGTCCTGGTGGTTTCCTGGCTCATTGGGTTGGGCCTTCTGGTCTTCGGCATAGTGGCCCTGCCCATCGACATCTTCACGGGAGGGGGTGTGGCCTTCAGTGTGCTTCTCATCGTAGGCGGCATCCTGGTCATGTGGGCAGGCTGGGCGCTGGCACGGAGCCTCGCCCGGTGACCCCAGCGCGCTTCTATAGCCGCAGCGCCAGCCTCGGCTCCACCAGGCCCGGGGCATGTCACTGACCAGGCCGCCGGCACCTGCACTACCGATATCAGCCCAGCATCCTCCGGAAGAACACCTCCCTACCCCTCCGGCGTTGACCCCCGCCAGGGTGTCGTAATCCTGGAACCCCATGCACCGGTGCCACGACTGAACACCGGGCTCCGCTCTACTCTTAAAAGGAGAGGCCCATGGAAGGGCCATCCGTCGAACCCTCCGTTGGTCACAGCCCCCTGCCAGTACCAATCCAAATGATGGGCCTACCGGGTTTTGCCAGTCCAACAAAAGTCGATTTTGGCCATATTGCTAAAGAAAGATAGGCTTTTGTCTAATGACTTTTGTCTAGTGATTGTCAGTGAAATGTAGGCAAATATCTATAACTCGTCACAGGTAGATTGCTCTAATATAATCTGGGCTGTTTCTATAGAGCCCGAGTCGCGCTCATGAGCTCGGTGGGGTGGGAGCCATCCATGAAGCGGTTGGTGGGCTGTTTGATGCGTCACCTCCAGCTCCTCTAATTGACTCGATCCCAGTTCTTCCGAAGGAGCAAGCCCATGGACAGCGTCACGCTCCGAAAACCTTGTAGCAGGCCGTGGCTCAAATTATCGATCCTTTGCTTGATTTTCCTTGGCGCGGGCATTGGGTTTGGAGTTTCATCAACGCCTATCTATGCCTACCATTCCTGAGGCTACCCATGCGGGTCAACGGCGCAAAACAAGGGGATGTACAATAATGGCATCATGGGTACTGGCTCTCTGGTACAGATGTGGCAGTGGTATCTACCAGACTTTAGCGACCGTGACACACACTTTGCAGGAGTTTCCTGCGATACCGAGTGTTTCTTTGAGATATGGTCTGGTAAACCCAGTAACCCTGCGATGATTATGACCGTCTCCCAGATGTTCGCCGATAACTGGCACTATGTTTGTGCTAGGTGGTGTGCCGACCCGCCCTCTGAGAGTAAGCACGCTACGCCAGGCTTCAGGGTCGTTCCCTTGAAAGGAGAACTGCCCCCTGGCCTTCTGAGAGACTTTGAGCAAGGACCTCCAGAAGAGCTATTTCAGCAATTGGGGATAGAGGCACGCCTTCCTGAGGAGTTAGGTCTTAGGTAATGCTATTTGACAAAGAAAGGTGGGAAAAGATTCGTTTGAAGGGTGGAGCGGTCGTCAGACCCCTCTCGAACCCTTTTGAAGCCGTGTGGTTTGAGGCCAAACGGCTTGAGAGTCCTAAGAAGGACGCTGCGCCAGGCCCAGGGGTTACGGAAGAGGCAACAAAGGCCATAGAGCTGGCAGTGAGGGAAAAAGAGCGTCGTAGGCACTGGTTCATGAGCACGGAGCACCTCCTTCTGGGGGTCCTACAGGCTGCCACCGGGCCTTTAGCAGACGCGTTTTCTCAGTTAGGGCTCGTCAACAAGGTTATAGAGAGGGTACTGGAGTTCCGGGAACCGGAGCGGCCCAAGAAAGTAAAGGCCAGTGATCTTCTGAAGGATGAAGACCTCCTGAGAAGATACTCGGAAGAAGCGAGCCCTTTGCTCCAGGAGTTCAGGGACGTACTCTCCATGACTGCGGAGTTGGCCCGATCTCACGGTAGGCCGATAAGTCCTGGGTTGTACTTCTTGGCCATCTGCCAGTCCGAGAACTCTAGGGCAGCAGAGGCTCTGCGGCGCGCTGGCTACGATCTCCAGCAGCTCGCACAAAGGGTCATGTTCCTTCTGTAAGTATAGAGTCAGGCCTTGCCAGGTCGGGTTTTGGGCACACCCTCGGGTTCTCCTGGCCCTGGCAGGTCTGTGTTACCCAATCCATACGGTCGGCATCCCACCAGCCATCGTCGAGCCTGGAGGCCCTGCCACTCCAGCCAGGCTGGCTAGACCCGCAGCGCCAGTCTCGGCTCCACCAGGCCCGGGGCCACGCCGGTCTCCCGCATGAACTTCACCAGGAGCTGGTGCATCTCCCCTGCCACTTCCTTGTGGTTGTGGACCACGTTCCGCTCCTGCCGTGGGTCCGAGGGCAGATGGTACAGCTCTGACATTCCCGGCTCCACGCTGTATAGGAAGGACCACTCCCGGGTCGTCACTGTGGTCACCAGGCCCGAGGTCAGCCGCCGGCTCACGTTGTCCACGGACCTTACCCTATCCCCTGGGTTGGCGAAGGGGATGGTGCTCACCACGAACTCCCGCCCCGGCTCACTGGCATGGTGCATCTTGGGCAGGAGCGACCGTCCCTCCACGAACTGGGGTATGGGCTGCTTCAGGATGTCCAGCACCGTGGGCATAACGTCTATGGCCGAGGTCAGTCCGCCGTAGGTGCCGGGCCTGACCCCCGGCACATAGATGAGCAGGGGCAGCGCCACCAGCTCCTCGTACAGCGGCGAGTGAGTCCATCGGGCGTCGGGGTCGCCGTGGCGGTACAGCGTGCCGTCGGGCCGCTTATCGAAGGTCATCTTGCCGAACAGCCCGCCGTGCTCCCCAAAGTAGAACCCGTGGTCTGTGGTGAAGATGATGGCCGTCCTCTCCATCAGGCCCATGTTCTCCACCTTGCGCAGCAGGTAGCCTATCCACGTATCCACCATGGTGATCTCGCCGCAGTAGGTGGCGTGGGCCTTCCTCACCTTCTCCTCGGTCATGTTGGGTGCGTCGAACCAGTAGCCGTAGGGCGGCTGCACCACCTCGCCGTCGTAATCGGGCATGTACAGCTCCGTGTAGTAGGGCGGGGCGTCCCAGGGCTCGTGGGGGTCCCACGTGTCCACGTACAGAAAGAACTCCTCCTTGTAGTACAGCTCCAGCCACTCCATGGCCCGGGTGACCGTCTGGGCCACGTTGCGGTCCGATTCCGTGCGCCACCAGGCCTTCAGGTCCCGGGACTCGTGGTGCCCCTTCTGAAGCACCCTGGTCCCCGACCCCTCCTGCCCCTGGATGGTGAAAAAGGTCTGGAACCCCCGGTCGTAGTTCATTCCGTGGCGGATGTAAAAGGGGGTGTCCACCACCGCCGCCGTGTGGAAGCCTCGGTCCGCCAGTATTTGAGCCAGGGTCACCACGTCCTCCGGTAGGGGCTCCCAGCCCATGAAGGACATGGTCCACCTCCCCGTGGCGTGGTCCGCCCGGGTGGGCATGGTGGGAAAGCCAGCGGCGTAATGGCGGTCAAAGCGGACGGACCTGGCGGCCAGGGTGTCCAGGGCAGGGGTGCGGATCCCCTTGTTCCCATAGGCCCCCAGGTGGTCCCTTCGAAAGGTATCCGCCACAATCCAGATAACGTTCACGGCGCTCCTCCTGCCGGTAAGGTCTTTCCACAGGGACGGTGACGGCCGTATTGTAACCATCCCCCCGGGGCAGCACAACCACCGCCCCCTCCGTGCCTGGCGACGGTGTCAGGAGGTCTGTAGCCTTTGCCCTTCCCACAGCCTGGAGAGGGGAGGCGGGGTGGAGACCCCGTAGGGGGTTAGCAGGTCCTGAGCCGTGGGCTCTAGCCCATGATACTGGGCGCTTGTCCGCAGCTATAGGCCCAGACCGAACGTATTCGCCCCATGGCGCTCTAGCTTGCATCGGTTACGCCGGTCGCTTACCATAGTCTCCGCATTCTGCCAGGTAGTGGAGGTGCCCCCGTGAAGATCACCGACGTCACCCTGGAGAGCTACCGCTGGCCCCGCACCAGGCCCATCCGCAACGGCAAGTACACCTACACCCACTCGGGCCTCACCGCCATCCTCGTCCACACCGACGAGGGTGTCACCGGCCTGGGCCTGGGCAGCGGCAACCGCGACGTCACTCCCTCCATGCTGGAGCTGTTCAAGCCCCACCTCATTGGCCGAGACCCCTTCGATGTGGAGCGTATCTGGGCCGATATGTGGGCCCCCAAGCTGGTGGGCCGCCGCGGCCTCACTACCCGGGTCATCAGCGCCATCGACATCGCCCTGTGGGACCTGCGGGGCAAGGTCTGCGGCAAGCCCCTGTACAAGCTCCTGGGCGGCTACACCGACCGTATCCCCACCTACATCGCCGGCGGCTATTACGAGGAGGGCAAGGGCCTGGAGGAGCTGGCCCAGGAGATGGAGCAGAACGTCGCCATGGGCGCCCGCGCCGTCAAAATGAAGATCGGCGGCGTCTCTATCAACGAGGATGTGGAGCGAGTCCGCATAGTCCGCGAGACCGTTGGCCCCGACGTGAAGGTGCTGGTGGACGCCAATAACGCCTACCGCTACTACGAGGCCATCCAGATCGCCCGAAAGATCGAGAAGTACGACATCTTCTGGTTCGAGGAGCCGGTGGCCCCCGACGACTACCGCGGCCACGCCATGGTGGCCGCCGCTACCTCCATCCCCGTGGCTACCGGCGAGAACGAGTACACCCGCTACGGCTTTCGCGACCTCATTGAGCAGCGCTGCGCCGCCATCCTCAACCCCGACGCTCTGGTCCTGGGCGGCATCACCGAGTTCATGAAGGTGGCGGCCCTGTGCCAGGCCCACGACCTGCCCATCGCCCCCCACGGCAAGCAGGAGGTGCACATCCACCTGGTCACCGCCATCCCCAATGGCCTCATCCTGGAGTACTACCGGGACTCGGTGGACCCCATGTGGGCCCACATGTTCACTGAGACCCTTCAGGTGGACAAGGACGGCTACGTCCGCGCCCCCGATCGCCCCGGCCTGGGCGTGGAGCTCAACCGCAAGGCCCTGGAGAAGTACCGGGTGGCGTAGGCTCTCTGCTAGGGCCGCCATGGCCTAGTTTTCACGACGGCTCACAGGCCACTAACACGTCGGGTTGTCCCAGGGGCCGGTGGGGACATGGTCATTCTTTGTTCTGCTCCGGTGGGCGAAAGAATCTGGGGCGGGGCCTCGCCTCACTACGAAGGGCTTTTCGTTGGCGCAGGCGAGGTTACCTGGCGCCACCCACGTCTAGGGAACGCATACCCGACAGGCCGCCGGCGAGCATGGCCAGCGGCCTTCACCCGATAACACGTTGCGTGAACGCCCGAGGACGGCCGGCGGAGGCGCCCCGGAGGGCACCTCCCTACCCCCGGGCCTCGCCCTCCTGCTTCACCTGCACCCGGCGCGGCCCCTTGGGCGCCTCTTCCCGCCGCTCCATCCGGCTGATGGCCGCGTCCAGTATGCTGCGCATGGCCAGCAGCATCTCCTTGTTGGCCGCCATCAGGTGGTCCCGCGTCTCGTCCGGCACTAGCTTGATACGCATAGGGTTCACCCGGACGGTAAAACCCTCCTGGGGATTGTAGTTAAACTCAATGAACCTCCGCGGCATCTCTCTCCTCCTATCCTTCCCTTGCCTGTGGTGCTTCTTCCCGAGGCCTCCGCTCCTCGTGGAACCGGACGGTGAGGACATCCTTGTCCAGGATCGCCTCCTTCACCGACCGCCCGGCCAGGAGCCTGGGCAGGAAGATGCTCCTGCGATAATGCCCCACTTGGATGATGAGCTCGTCCGGGTTTTCTAGCACAGACACCTGCTCCTGGGAGGTGAAGGGCAGCTTCACCTTGAGGCTGTAGGTCCTGCCCTCCTTCACTATCTCCTGGCTCTGGCCCTGGTAAAAGACCTGGGTGGGGTCCTGCTCATCGAAGATGGCCCGGCCAAACTGCTCCAGGGTCTCCAGACCCACCACCTCGCGGTCCATCAACGGCGCCTTGAAGATGGGTATGGGGTCGAAGGACTGGTGGATCTGTTGCAAGTGCCGCGCCTGCGACTCCTTCCAGTTGTCGAAGAAACTGTCGCCCACCTCCTCTGGCAGCACGCGGTTGCACACCACCAGGTCCGTATGATAACCGTAGAGGTTCAGGTAGGTCAGGGTTCGCTGGGCCTCCTTGATCACCATCTTCTCCGGGTTCACCACCAGCCGCACCGAGGACTGGCTGCCATCCAGGAGGATGTTACGCATCTTCTCCAGTTGCTCGAACAGGAACTGGATACTGTCGTGGACCTCCTTACCCGGTACGGGCATACGCAGCACCCCCCGTGCCAGTGGGCCTATGGCCGAGGCCACTCGCCGCTCGATGGGGAACAGCCGGTGCATGTACCACCGGGCCATGTCCGGGAAGCTCAGCAGGCGAATAGTCTCCGCCGTGGGAGCACAGTCCACCACCAACAGGTCGTACTCTCCGGCATCGTGGTAGTGGGTGATGTACAGCAGGGCGGCCAGCTCCTCCATGCCAGGAAACACCGCCAGCTCCTCCGCCGTCACCTCGTCCATACCCTGCCAGCGCATGAGGGCGGCCAGCCACTCCTGGATGGTACGCCAGTAAGCCTGAAGCTCCCGGAGGACGTCCACCTCCTGGCCCCACAGGTTGGGTGCCACGGGCCTAGGCTCCGGCCCCAGCTCCTTGTCGAAAGAATCCCCCAGGGAGTGGGCCGGGTCCGTGCTCATGATGGCGGTCCTGTAACCCATCTTGGACGCCAGCAAGGCTGTAGCCGCGGCCACGCTGGTCTTCCCCACTCCCCCTTTGCCAGTGTATAGAATCGTCCGCACTTTATAGTCCCCTCACACAGATCTAAGGCCATTATAAGCTAGGCCCGAGGCCCCAGGAAACATGCTAGCCCTCTCCATCTCGGCCCACCTCCCCGTCCTTGCCCATCTGGATAGCGGGGGTATCACAAAGCAGGCAACAGACCGCGGCTGGGCGATCCTCCCCTGGGTG
>DAOUBE010000061.1:0-31398 GCA_034432835.1 Dehalococcoidia bacterium
CCCTGGGCATAGCTCCCTGGGCCATCTGGGAGGTCCTCTGGCGCTTCTGGCCCCTGGTCATAGTGTTCATTGGACTCAACCTTCTCCTGGGCCGCACCATGCCCGCGGTAGTGGGGCTGGCCGTCATAGCGGGCCTGGTCCTGGCGGTAGGGGTATCCTGGGCCATCGCCGACAGGGAGGGAGGGAAGACTACGGTCCAGTTCTCCGAGCCGCTGGGAGATTTGACGTCGGCCAGTGTGGAGGTGGTCTTCGGCGCGGGGGAGCTGCGGGTGGGGGCGCTGCCGGACCAGTCGGCCAACCTGGCCGAGGGCACCTTCACCGGCCCGAAGAACAGCGCCCGGTGGTCGTTCCAGCGCACGGGGGCCCAGGGCCTTCTCAGGGTGGAGCGGGCCGGCGGGAGCTTCGTCACAGCCTCCGGGACAGATTGGGAGCTGCGGCTAACGCGCAAGATACCCTTCACCCTCAGAGTCAGGAGCGGTGCCAGCGACATGGTCCTGGACCTTCAGGACTTGCAGGCCACCCAGACGGAGATAGACGTGGGTGCCAGTGATGTGGACATAGTCGTCCCTGCCCGGGGCCAGGGCACGCTGAGCGTTGAGGGAGGGGCAGCCAGCGTCAATATAAGGGTGCCTGAGGGGGTGGCCGCCCGCATCGTCAGTCAGCAGGGGCTGTCGTCCCTGGAGGTGGACCAGGAGCGGTTCCCCAGGTCGGGAGACGCCTACCAGTCCCAGGGCTTTGACACCGCCACCAACAAAGTGACCATCACGCTGAGGACGGGCCTAGCCAGCGTGTCGGTGCGGTAGGCGCTTCTCCCTGGGAGGCCATCCGTCCGCTGAGTTACACGTATCGCGCCGCCGCCATGGCTCCCACCGCTATTAGGACGAGCACGAAGTTGACCCGCGACAGGAAGGTGATGCGCTGGGACAGGGCGTCTAGCTGGCTGGTCTCCTCGGGCTCGGGTGCGCGGCCCGCGAAGCTATGGGCCAGCTTCTTCATGCGGAGCCCGGTGGGCGTTATCACCCCGAAGCCGATGGCGAAGTTCGCCGTCGCCGCCACGAATCCGATGAGTATGGCCCAGCCCCAGCCTGTGGAAAGGAAGGTGCTCAGGCTTCCGCCCCTGAGGGACAGCGTCAGGCCGATACCTGCACCGATGGTCACCAGGGAGCTGACCAGCATGAAGGGTGTCATGACGGGCATCAGCCCGCCCATGACTGGGCGCTGGATGGCCGGGCCGAGCTTGTGCAGGCGCGGCTCCAAAACTAGGGTGAGGAAGAAGGTTGAACCGGCCCAGAAGACCCCGAAGACGATATGTAGCAGCCTCAGGACTACCACCTCTGTGCTCAAAGACTTCTCCTTCTGAGTTGAGGATACGGTAGGTTGGTCACAAAGGGGCGCCTCCAATGTCTTCTGGGTGGGTGGCAGGGAAGCGGCCAGAGGCGCCGTGGCTGGCGAGTGGTCAGGTAGGTGTCTCCCGGCCCTGGGCCGGGCTGCTGTCTATGGCTGGAGGCCCACCTTTCGGGCTGCCTGGCGAAACCCCTCCATGGCACCCTCTATGGTGCGGTCCTCTACGCAGTAGGAGATACGGAAGTAGCCCGGCGTTCCGAAGCCCCGCCCCGGCACCACCAGCACATTGTGCCGTTGCAGCTCGGCGACGAAGGCGTCGTCGTCGGGGATGGGGCTTTGGGGAAACATGTAGAAGGCTCCCTGGGGCTTGACCACGGAGTAGCCCATGGTCACCAGCTCGCGGTACAGGAAGTCGCGCTTGCGCTGGTATTCCCCTATGTCCACGGTGATGCCCTGGAGCGCCCTGACCAGGTGCTGCATCAGGGCCGGGGCGTTGACGAACCCCAGGATGCGGTTACACAGGACCAGCCCGTCCATAAGCTCCTTCTTGCCCGGGTAGCCTGGGTTCACAGCAATGAACCCTATGCGTTCGCCGGGGAGGGCCAGGTCCTTGGAGTGGGAGGTGACGGCCACGGAGGCCAGGTGGTAGTGGAAGATGTGGGGGTATTCCAGGCCGTCATAGAGCAGCTTGCGGTAGGGGTCGTCGCTGAGCAGGAAGATCTCGGTGCCGTACTGGCGCTCCTTCTTCTGGAGCAGGTCGCCTAGCTGCTTAAGGATGCCGGCGCTGTACACCACGCCCGTGGGGTTGTTGGGTGAGTTGATGAGTAGGGCCCTGGTACGAGGGGTGATGAGTCTTTCCAGGGCATCCAGGTCGGGGAGGAAACGGGCGTCGGTGGGGGCGATGACGGGCACGCCCTGGTGGTTGTCCACATAGTAGATGTATTCCACAAAGTAGGGCTTGAAGAAGACCACCTGGTCCCCAGGGTTGAGTATGGTCTTCAGGAAGACGTTGAGCCCTCCTGCGGCGCCACAGGTCATGATAATGTCGTTAAGGGTGAAGGGCAGGCCGGTCTCCTGGGCTAACTGGGCGGCCACGGCCTGGCGGGTCTCCGGATAGCCGGCGTTGGGCATGTAGCGGTGCATCCCCTGGCGGGGCTCCGTGGCCAGGCGGAGAAGCTCGCGGCGGAACTCCGGGGGAGGCTCCATCACCGGGTTGCCCAGGGACAGGTCAAAGACCCTGTCCTCGCCGTACTGCTTCTTAAGGGCGATACCGGCCTCGAACATACGGCGGATGAGGGAGCCCTCCTCCACGTACCGCCGCACCTTGTCAGAAATCGCCATCTCAGTCCTTGCCTACCAAAATCTTCAGAGGATTATACCCCTACTTGGCCCGCCCAGGTCTGTCCAGGGGCCATAACCGCTCTCCGCCTTGGGCTGTGGTGCGGCGCCCTCAGGCCGCGGGACCGCCAACGTTCACCACCGGTGGGCCGCCGCCCACCCGCACCAGGAAGATCACCAACTCGTCGTCACCGGGATTGGCCTCGCGATGGACCAGGCCCTTGGGTACCATGAGGATGTCTCCTGGCCCGCCCTCAACAGACTTCTGTCCGCCGGCTCCAAAGTCCAGGCGCCCTTTGCCCGAGATGACGTAGATATAGGTGTCGTTGTCGCCGTGGTGGTGCCAGCCCGAGACCAGGCCCGGGGCCGTCCGCACCGTGCCCACCCAGACGCCGGGGCTGGAGAAGACCTCTTGCCGCTCCATGCCAGGGGTTTGAGTCGTCGCCACGCTGCCACGCTGGCCCGCTCTAAAGACCCTGACCTCCTCGTGCTTCATGGCTGCCCTTCTTGAGACAGGCTGCTGGGTGTAAGGACCTCCATGCCTGGGCTGGCCTAGGGTACAATGGACTGCAAACCTAAGTCAAGGATGGCCTCTCCCGGGCCGCAAGCTCGTCGCAACCTTGGGTCTATTCAGCGGGGATTGGCCGCGAGGGCAGAGGGGCCCTCCCCCGCCGTTAGACATGCCTCCTTCCGTGGGTCTATAATACGGCGGAGATGAGTTGCGCCAGCCTCCATGGTCCTCTGGAAGGGGTTGCAGCCCTCGGGGGTCAGGGGTACACCCCTGCGGTGCTGGCTACGGGCGTGGACGTGGTGGAGCTAGACCGGGTCAGGGCAGTGGTGGAGCGCTGGGGCGACCGCTTTCTGCGCCGCATCTACACCCCTGGCGAGTTGCGCTACTGCCGTGGCCGGATACCCCAACTGGCAGCTCGTTTCGCCGCCAAGGAGGCGATAATGAAGGCCCTGGGCACGGGCCGCCGGGGTGTGGGCTGGAAGGACATTGAGGTGGTGCGGCAGCGGGGCCAGCCTCCCACGGTCCGCCTCTCAGGACGGGGTCTCGCCCGGGCCAGGTACCTGGGCATCCGAGAGATGTCCCTGAGCATTTCCCACTCCAGGGAGTACGCCGTGGCCTTCGTGGTGGCCATACGGGGAGATGTGCCGTGAAAATAGTCACCGTGGAAGAGATGCGTAGCCTGGAAAGGGCCTGCGAGGCCGAGGGCATCAGCACCGACACCCTCATGGAGAAGGCGGGCCTGGCCGTAGCCCAGGCAGCCTGGAGGCTGCTTCCTCGCGGCGTGCCTACTTCGGTGGTGGTGCTGGTGGGCCCGGGCAACAACGGTGGCGACGGTCTGGTGGCAGCCCGGCACCTTCAGTCCTGGGGCGCTAGGGTGACAGCCTACCTGGTGGCCGAGCGCAAGCCTCCCGACCCCAAGCTGGGGCTGGCGCGGGACAAGGGCGTACGTATCATCTCGGCTGACAAGGACACGGGGCTCCTGGCCTTGAGCGAAGTCCTGGCGGAGGCCTCCCTGGTCATAGACGCCATTCTGGGGACAGGCCGCGCCAGGGCCCTGGATGGCACCATCAAGGAGTCCCTGGACAGGGTGGCCCTGGAGAAGGTGAAGCGGCCCCACCTGAATATCCTGGCCCTGGACCTGCCCACGGGCCTGGACGCCGATACCGGCCAGGTGGACGCCTCCACCCCTCGTGCCGACGTAACAGTGACCCTGGGCTACCCCAAGGTGGGCCTCTACCAGTTCCCCGGAGCGGCCATGGTAGGCAGGCTGGAGATAGTGGACATCGGGATACCCGCCCACCTGGCGGAGGATATCGAGCTGGAGCTCTTGACCACTGCCTGGCTGAAGGACAAGCTGCCCACGCGCCCTCTGGATGCCCACAAGGGTACCTTCGGGCGGCTACTGGTGGTAGCGGGCTCCCGCAACTACGTGGGCGCCGCCGCCCTGGCCGCCGAGGGTGCGGCGCGGGCCGGGGCCGGCCTGGTGGCCGTGGCGGCGCCGGAGAGCATCTATCCCATGCTGGCCGCCAAGCTCACCGAGGCCATCCACCTTCCCCTACCGGACAGGGGCCAAGGGGCCATCCACCCGGAGGCGGCCCAGGTGCTGCGGGAGCAGTTACCCCGCTTCGATGCCCTGCTCATAGGCTGCGGCCTGGGGGCCTCCCCCTGGGTGCGCGAGTTCCTTAGTGCCCTTCTCTTCCAGGAGATGGAGATAACCGTTCCCGTGGTGCTGGACGCCGATGCCTTGAACCATCTGGAGAGCATGGAAGGGTGGTGGGAGAGGCTCCAGGGCCACGTGGTGCTGACGCCCCACCCGGGCGAGATGTCGCGCCTCACGGGGGTGCCCACCGACGAGATCCAGGCCCGCAGGATAGACACCGCTAGGGAGTGGTCCCAGCGGTGGCAGCAGGTGGTGCTGTTGAAAGGGGCCTTCACCGTCATAGCCTCCCCCCACGGTGCCACCATGGTCAGCCCCTTCGCCAACCCAGCCCTGGCCTCGGCAGGCACCGGCGACGTGCTGGCCGGGATGGTCAGCGGGTTCCTGGCCCAGGGGCTTTCGGCCTTCGAGGCCGCCTGTTGCGGCGTTTACCTCCACGGCGCTGCCGGCGAACGCATGCGGGAGGAGCTGGGGGACGCCGGGGTCCTGGCCCGGGACCTGCTGCCCCAGATCCCACGGATTATGAAGGAGATCAAGGCGCTGAACAGCGTTGGCCGTCCTATTTGACCGCCTGGGACAGCCACGGGCACCTGGTGATGATATAATCGAATCCGCTCTTTGGGGCCTCTTTTCTGTAGGGCAACGTAAGGGTACGGAGGTGCGTGGCGGTCAGACCAACTTCTAGGAGGTTACCGTGGACCTGGGTCTGAAGGGTAAGGTGGCTATTATCACCGGTGGCAGCGAGGGTATCGGCAAGGCCGCGGCCCACCGCCTGGCCCAGGAGGGGGCCAGGGTGGCCATCGTGGCCCGCCGGCAGCAGGTGCTCCAGAAGGCTGCCGACCAGATCACCAAGGAGACCGGTGGCACGGTGCTCCCCGTACAGGGCGACGTCACCAGGCCGGAGGACATCGAACGGGTGGTGAAGACTGTGGCCAGCACCTTTGGGGGGATCAACATTCTGGTGAACAACGCCGGAACTTCCGCCGCCGGACCCTTTGAGCAGACCACTGACGAGCAGTGGATGGCCGACTTCGAGCTAAAGGTGTGGGCGGCGGTGCGATTCTGCAGGCTGACCATCCCCTATATGCGCCGGGCAGGAGGAGGCAGGATTATCAATGTCACCAACCTGGCGGCCAAGGCCCCAGGTGCCAGGTCGGTACCCACCTCCATCAGCCGCGCGGCTGGGCTTGCCCTGACCAAGGTGCTCTCCAAGGAGCTGGCGCCGGACAACATCCTGGTCAACACGGTTTGTATTGGCTTCATCAAAAGCGGCCAGAATGAACGCCGCTACGAAAAGGCCAAGGCCCAGGAGCCGGGCCTGACCCTGGAGGAGTTCTACCAGCGTGAGGCCAAGGCCAGGGGCATTCCCCTGGGGCGGGTGGGGGAGTCGTGGGAGGCGGGAGACGTCATCGCCTTCCTGGCGTCGGAGCGCGCCAGCTACCTCACGGGCATTGCTGTGAACATCGACGGCGGGCTGTCACCCGTCGTCTAATGCGCTGTCATTCTGGGGCCGCCTTCGGCCTGCCGAGGGTCTCCCCGGTTCCGTGACCCTTTTTAACGGAGCCGGTGAGACCCTTCCCTCGCCTTATCAGCGGGAGGGGTGGTCCCAGGGTGATCGGATGTGTCATTCTTGATCCAGGAGCGGTGATGAACGAGCACATGAGGGAGTTCAACCCGCCACCCCGCCTTCTGCTGGGGCCGGGTCCAAGCAATGTCCACCCCCGAGTCTTGAGGGCGCTGTCCACCTCCGTGGTAAGCCATGTGGACCCGTACTTTGTGGAGACTATGGGAGAGGTAAGGCAGATGCTCCAGCAGGTCTTCCAGACGCGGGAGAGCTTCACCATCCCCATCTCCGGTACGGGCACCGCGGGCATGGAGGCGGCCCTGTGCAACGTCATCGAGCCGGGGGACAACGTGGTGGTGGCCGTCAACGGCTACTTCGGCCAGAGGCTAGTGGACATCGCGTCGCGGTGCGGTGCCCAGGTCCACCCGGTGGAGTTCCCGTGGGGCAGGCCCTTGGAGCCGGGCCCCATCGAGACCAGGTTGAAGACCCTGGGTAGCGTGAAGGCGGTGGCCGTGGTTCACGCCGAGACCTCCACGGGGGTGCTTTCGGCCATCCCGGAGCTGGCACGGCTGGCTCACCAGCATGGTGCCTTGCTCATCATGGACGCGGTGACCTCCCTGGGTGGTGTGGAGGTGGCCATGGACCGCTGGGAGGTGGACGTGGCCTACAGCGGCAGCCAGAAGTGCATAGGGGCGCCCTCGGGCCTGGCCCCCATCGCCTTCTCCCCCCGGGCCATGAAGGCGGTCAGGGAGCGCAAGAGCAAGGTACAGAGCTTTTACCTAGACGTGTCCCTGCTGGCCCATTACTGGGCTGGTTCTCCTCCCAAGTACCACCACACGGCCCCCACCAACATGGTCGCCGCCTTCCGGGAGGCGTTGCGCATCATCATGGAGGAGGGGCTGGAGCAGCGGTGGCGGCGCCACGCCAGGGCCGCCGCAGCCCTGCGGGCCGGCCTCCAGGCCATGGGCCTGAAGCTCTTTGCCGACCCGGACTACAGGCTGGACCCCCTGACCACCGTCCTGATACCCCAGGGGGTGGACGACGCCAAGGTGCGCCGGCAGCTTCTGGAGGAGTACAGCATTGAGATAGGGGGCGGGCTGGGGCCGCTGGCTGGCAAGATCTGGCGGATCGGCCTCATGGGGGAGAACGCCCGGGAGGCCAACGTCTTCGCCCTGCTGTCAGCCCTGGAGCGCATCCTACCCCGCCAGGGGTTCGAGCTGCCCTACGGTGAGGCCCTGGCGGCGGCCCAGCGCGCCCTCTCCACCCTTCCCTAGCCCCCGCCTTTACTGCAGAGGGCGCGGAGAACGCCGAGAGGTTAGGATTAATTTAGCTAGGGGCCCAGAGGATGGCCACCCCTCAACAGGACACCCTGTTGTTGAGACGAAGGGGAAAATGCCCTGCGTGCTCGGCACTCTTGTGGTGAATCCTGGCTGAGGAGCCTAGGCTTCCGCCTGGTAGGCCCTGTCCAGAAGCTCCACCACGTGATAGACCTGCCCGTCCACGCCCGAGAGGTACCAGCCTAGCTGGAGCTGCATCATGCAGCCAGGGTTGGCCGTCGCCACCACCCTGGCGCCGGTGCTGGCTACGTCCTTCATCTTGTTATCCAATAACTGGCGGGACATCTTCTTCTGGAGCACGGAGTAGATGCCGGCGGCGCCGCAGCAGCGGGTGGGGTCCCTCATCTCTACCAGCTCTAGCCCGGGAATGGCTTGGAGAAGGGCCCGAGGTGGCCTGGTGATGCGCTGGGCGTGGGCCAGGTGGCAGGGGTCCTGGTAGGTGACCTTCATCTCCAGCCTGGCCCTGGGCGGGTCCAGGGGCAGGTCGGCCAGAAACTCGGTCACGTCCTTGACCATGGTGCTGAAGCGGTGGGCCTTCTCCGCGTACTGGGGGTCGTCGCGAAGGAGCTCGGCGTACTCTTTCATAGCGGAGCCGCATCCCGCCGAGTTCACCACGATAGTATCCACCCCAGCGCTGAGGAAGACGTCGATGTTGCGGCGGGCCATGCGGCGGGCCATCTCCAGGTCGCCGCTGTGGGCGTTAAGGGCGCCGCAGCAGCCCTGGCCCACGGGCACCAGGACGTCGCAGCCGTTGCGCTGGAGCACCCGGACGGTGGCCTCCATGGCGGGGGCCTGCATCAGCGGCATGACGCACCCCGACAGGAGGGCCACCCTGGCCCTGGCCTTGCCCCTGGCTGGGTACACCTGGGGCGTGGGGCCGAAGAACCGGCTAGGCAGAGGCGGGAGCTGGGCGTCCAGCTCATCCAGGTGGCCGGGGAGCACCCTCAGTATGCGGGAGCGGCGCGCCAGCCACTGGAGCCCGGAGCGCTGGTAGAGCCGGAGCAGGGCCATGCCGAAGCGCAGGCGCCCCAGGTGGGGCAGTGCCCCTCGCAGGAAGAGGGCCTTGGCTATGCGCAGGCGGCGAGAGGAGCGGCCCGACTGCAGTAACTGGGCGCGGGTGTGCTCCATCATCCGCCCGAAGGGCACGCCCGAGGGGCAGACGGCTTCGCAGGCGCGACACTGGAGACACAGCTCCCAGTGGGCGGCCACGCGAGGGGTTATGGACAGGCGCCCCTCCCGCACCGCCTTCATCAGGGCGATGCGGCCCCTGGGCGACTCCGTCTCCAGGTCCAGAACACCGTAGGTTGGGCAGGAGCTGAGACACAGCCCACAGTGGACGCAGCGGTACATGTCCTCGTCCCGGGGAACGTCGGGCCCGGCGAAGCCCAGGGCCTGGCGGGCCTCCTCTAGTTCCTTAACCATGTCGTGCCTCTTTTGCTCTCAGCTTTCTCTGAACGGCCTCGCTGGTCAGCTCCCGAAGGGCGTCGGAGGCCACCCAGCGGGCACTGGGGGACTCCAGGGCCTGGATGTGGCGGGCGGTCTCCGCCGCCCTCTGGTTCAGGCGACGGTTCCGCTTGCCGGTCTGTCTCAGGGCCCAGTTGACCGCCTTTTTCACAAAATTCCTGTCGTCCAAGGCTCCCGCCTCTATTATAGGGAAAAACCTCTCAAAGGCCTCGTCTGGGGCCTTCTTGTCGTGGACGGCCAGGGCGGCTATGAGGACGAAACCCGCCCGCTTCACGTACTCCTCCCTCCGTGTGCTCCACTCCACCGCCTTCTTGTAGGCGAAAGGCGTCTGACGAAAGAGCCCGGAGCAGGTGCCGTCGCACACGTCCCACGAGTCGAACTCCCCCGCCCAACGCTCCATCTGCTCCTCCGTCACCTGGCTGGGGTCGTCCACCATGGTTGCCAGCAGGCGGGCCTCGCGGACGCCGGTATCCCAGAGGGCCTGGGCCAGGGCGTGGTCCTGGCCCAGCTCCCGGGCCATCTTTCGCAGGGCCGGCACCGAGGTGCCACCGTAGGCCCGTTCGGTCCTTATTCCGTAGCGGGCCATGCCTGCCAGGGCCTGGGGGTTGGAGTTGGCCTTCAGCCTTTCCAGGACCTGCTGCACCCGGTCCTCCACAGTCCCGTGCTCCTTTCGTGCATCCAGGGTGCGGTCAGTGGTGGGGGATACCCTGGAGCTGGTGCTCAAACTGGAGCGAGAAGTCGGCCTGCTGCTCCCGGAGCTCCTCGGGCCAGAAGGTCTTGATGTAAGCCAGCACGGCGATGACCTGCTCCTCGGTCAGGGTGCCCCGGAAGGCGGGCATGGTGGTCCTCATGGGCGGCCCATCCAAGATCCACTGGAAGAGCAGGCGGTCCGGGTGGTGCCATGTATGTCCCTGGGCAGTGTGGGGAGGGGCGTTGGGCTGCCGGCCCTGGCCCTGGGCATCTCCGTGGCATTGGAGGCAGTGGGTCTGGTACACCGCCTGGCCTTGGGCCACCAGCCCCGGGGTAGGTGTTATGGGGAAGGAGGGGCCGCCACCGCCACAGGCCATGAGGAAGGCGGCGGCCAGTATGAGGGCGGGGGTAACCAGCAGTCTGGCCACGGGTCAGATGCGCCCGGCAAAGCGGCCGGGGTTGAGGATGCCTTTGGGGTCCAGCTCCCCCTTGATGCGCCTCATCACGTCCAGCCCTTCTATCTGCTCTCCCCAGACATCTATCTCCCGCTTCACCTCCGCTGGGGCCTGCTCCACCACCACGTGCCCCTCCAGCCGGCGGGCCTGCTGGCGCAGCGCTCGTACCAGGGTGACGGCGTAGGTGCCGGCGATGCTGGGGTCGCCGGAGCCCCACCACAGGAGGCGGAGGCTGCCGAAGCCAGGGTCGGCCACCAGGCCTGGCACCCATCCCAGGCCCGGTATGGAGTCCAGGGTGGAGAGGAACCGGCCGGTCTGGGACGGCGCCACGCTGGCCCGCAGGGACAGGTAGGGCCTGTCTGTATCGGTCCAACCCAGGTCGAGGACGGCCTGCCACAGCCGCTGGCCCTCTGGCTTGTTCAGTCCATCCACCCTGGTGCCCTGGTGCTCCCGGATCACCTTCCGAACGGTATCCACCTTGCGGGCAACGGCGGCAGGCAGGCCCGCCAGCAGGACCGCCAGGGTCACCTCACCCACCTGGTCCACGCCCAAGCGCTCCCTGGCGGGGCCGGCCAGCACTTGCATGGCGTGGGGGGAGAAGCTTTGCTTCAGCAGCTCTTGGGAGGCGCTCAGGGCGTTGGCCAAGGTGGGGAAGCGGGCCACCAGGGTCCGCTCCTGGGCTGGCAAGGGGGTCAGCTTGAAGGCCACCTCCACTATGACGCCCAGGGTGCCCAGGGAGCCTATGTACAGCTTGTTCAGGTCGAAGCCGGTGACGTTCTTCACCACCTTGCCCCCGGCCTTGGTGATGGTGCCATCGCCGTTGACCACCCTGGTACCGATGACCCAGTCCCGTGCCGGGCCGTGGAACAGCCGTCCAGGGCCGCCGGTGTTGGCCGCCAGGATGCCGCCCACGGTAGCCAGGTGGGGCAGGGGCGACTCCAGGGGCACGTGCTGTCCGTGGCGGGCCAGCTCTCGCTGCAGGGCCTCCAGGGTTATGCCTGCCTCCACTATGGCCGTCAGGTCCGCAGGCTCGTGCTCCAGGATGCGGTCAAGGCGGGTGGTCTTGAGGGCCAGGTCCAGCCTGGTGGGAGGGTTGCCCAGGGCCACCTGAGTGCCGCCACCCCAGGGGGCCACGGCTAGGCCGTCGGCGCTGGCCCTCTTCAGCACCTGGCTCACCTCCTCCACCGAGGCTGGAGAGACCACCAGCCCTGGCTGGAGGCCGTCGATGGCGAAGGAGCCAGCCTCTGGGGCCCAGACGTGGTCCGCGCCCACCGTCTGGGCCAGACGGCCGGTTAGGCCGGTTAGGGATGAAGGAGTGTCAGCCATGCTGCTTACTATCCCCGGGCTTTAGTATAGGAACTACCGAACTCCTCCGGCGGTGCGGGCACCTTGGTTCAAATAAAGGCGTCCGCTCCCACCCGGGCGATGGCCCGGCGCTGGAGCACCTGGTCGTACTGGGAGCCTCCTGGGAAGACCTTTCCCGGGTTCAGCAGCCCACTGGGGGCGAAGGCCCGGCGCACCTTCTCCATGGCCTGCATATCGGCGTTGGTGAACACCAGGGGCATGTACTCCTTCTTCTCCAGCCCAATGCCGTGCTCGCCGGACAGCGCCCCTCCCACCTCAACGCACACCTTCAAGACGTCGCCCCCGGCCTGCATCACCTTCTCCACCGCCCCCGGCTGCCGCTCATCGAAGAGGATGCACGGGTGGAGGTTGCCATCACCGGCGTGGAACACGTTGGCGATGGGCAGGCCGTACTTCTGGGAGATCTCGTTCACCTTCTTCAGAACGTAGGGCAGCTTGGTGCGGGGCACCACGCCGTCCACCAGGTAGTAGTTGGGGGCCAGGGTACCCAAGGCGCCTATAGCCCCCTTCCGGCCCGTCCACAGCTTCTCCCGGTCCTCGGCCTTATCGGCCTTGCGCACCTGGGAGGCGCCCGTCTCCCACAGCGCCGTCTCCACGGCGGCGGCCATCTCCTCCGCCTCCTCCGCCAGGCCCTCCACCTCCACCAGGAGGACGGCCCCGGCGTCCTCCGGGTAGCCCACTTTCTTGGCGTTCTGGACGGCGCGGATGGCCATGGCGTCCAGCATCTCCAGGGCGGCGGGGACGATGCCCTGGCCTATAACGCTAGAGACGGCGGCGCTGGCCGTGTCCACGTCGGGGTAGATGGCCAGAAGGGTCTTGATGCTCTCAGGCAGAGGCAGGAGGCGGCAGAGGATTTGGGTGGCGATGCCGAAGGTGCCCTCGGAGCCGATGAAGGCGCCCCGCAGGTCGTAGCCCGGGACCTCGCGGGCGCGGCCTCCCATCTTCACCAGGGTACCATCCTCCAGGACCACCTCCAGGCCCAGGACGTGGTTGGTGGTGACGCCATAGGCCAGGCAGTGGGGGCCCCCGGCGTTCTCGGCCACGTTGCCGCCGATGCTGCACGCCCGCTGGCTGGAGGGGTCGGGGGCGTAGCGCAGGCCGTAACGTCGAGCGGCGTTGTCCAGGTCCAGGTTCACCACCCCTGGCTCCACCACCGCCACCCTGTCCTCCGGGTCTATCTCCAGGATGCGCTTCATACGCACCAGGGCGATCTGGAGGCCGCCCTGGCTGGCTATGGCACCGCCGCTGAGGCCTGTCCCAGCGCCCCTGGCCACAAAGGGAATGCCCTCGCGATGGGCCAGGGAGACTACGGCCTGGACCTCCTGGGTGGAGCCGGGAAGCACCACCACCGCGGGGAAGGCCTTGTCTATGGAGCCGTCGTACTCGAACACGAAGAGGTCGTCGGGGTGGTAGATCACGTACTGCTGGCCGACGATGGCCTCCAGCTCCCGTATGAGGCGCCCCTTCTTCACATTGCCTCCTGCGGCGATGGTTAGGCTGCTGGGTTCATAGTATACTGCAAGGAATGGCAAGGCAACACGCGGCCTTGCGGCCGCTATTCTGACCATGGAGACGGCGACCCTTGCCACCACAGGTTTCTGAATATCGCCAGGTGTAATTAGCCAACAGGAGGGGAGACATGGCGGACAGGATGTCTTCCAAGGAGCGGGTCCTGGCTACTATAGCCGGCGAGGAGGTGGACCGGCCGCCGCTGAGCGTGTGGCGCCACTTCTACCACCACGAGAGGAGCACCGACGGCTTGGTGGAGGCGATGCTGGGCTTCCAGCGCCGTTTTGGGTGGGACTTCATGAAGGTGAACCCCCGTGCCCACTACCACGTGGAGGACTGGGGTGTCCGGTACGCCTACCCCGCTGACCCCAATGTGGCACCCTCCCCAGCGGAGGTGCCGGTAAAGTCAGCGGAGGACTGGGGCCGCATCCAGCCCCTGGACCCCTCCCACGGTATCCTGGGGGAACACTTGCTGGCCCTCCGGCGCATCGGGCAGGGGATGCCGGATGGAGTGCCCTACGTGATGACCGTGTTCACCCCCCTTTCCGTGGCGGGCATGATGGCGGAGTCGGAGCAGACCATGCTGAAGTACATGCAAGAGAGCCCGGACAGGCTTCGTCAGGCCCTGGAGGCCGTCACCCAGACCTTCGAGCGCTACGTGCCCCTGTGCCTGGAGGCGGGGGCCAGCGGCATCTTCTTCGCCACTACCCGGTGGGCCACCTACAACCGCCTCACCGAGGAGCAGTACCGCACCTGGGGCCGGCCCTACGACCTGCGGGTCCTGGCCGCCGCCCAGCAGGCGCCCTTCAACATACTGCACGTGTGCCGCAGCCGCAACATGCTCTTGGCCCTGGCGGACTACCCCGTGGAGGCTTTGAACTGGGACGTAAGTGACCCCACCAACCCCAGCATCCGTGAAGGCTCCAACATGACGGACAAGGTGGTCATTGGGGGCATACCCCATACCAAGTTGGATAGGATACCTATCAGCGAGGCGGAGGTCGCAGCCCGGGATGCCCTCTCCCAGGCCCGTGGGAGGCGCTTTATGCTGGGGCCAGGGTGCACCATACCGCCCACCACCCCGGAGACGGTGCTGGACAGGGTCAAGGCCATAGTGACGGGGGAGCCGACCAGATGAGCTTTATCCAGTGGCTGGAGAAGCGGGCCGAGCCTATTAGGAGGGCCATACTGGAGCACCCCTTTGTTCGGGGAGTGGGGGACGGCACCCTGCCTGTGGAGAAGTTCAAGTACTACATCCGCCAGGACTACGTCTATCTCATCGATTACAGCCGCGTGCTGGCCCTGGGCGCAGTGAAGGCGCCGGACTTGGAGGGGATGGGGTGGTTCGCCCGCCTCCTCCATGAGACTCTGAATACGGAGATGGAGCTTCACCGGGGCTACTGCGCCCAGTTCGGTATCTCTAGGCGGGAGCTGGAGGAGACCCAGGCGGCCCCCACTACCCTGGCCTATACCCGTTTCCTGCTGACCACGGCCTACCAGGGCACCTACGGAGAGCTGGTGGCGGCCCTCCTACCCTGCCAGTGGGGGTACTGGGAGGTGGGGGACCACCTGGCCCGGCAAGGCGAGCCGGAGCACCAGCCCCTGTACTGCCAGTGGATACGTATGTACGCCTCGGAGGAGTTCAAGGCCCTGGGCCAGTGGCTGCGGGATGTAGCCGACCGCATAGGGGGCCAGAGTGGGGAGGCCCAGCGGGCGGCCATGGAGAAGGCGTACCTGACCAGCCTCCGGTACGAGTACCTGTTCTGGGATATGGCGTGGAAGGAAGAGGCGTGGCCTGTATAGGCTAGCGGTGTCTTGAGGGCGGACCGCAACGGTCAGGCGTGACCTGGTGAAGGAGCTGGGCGTCATCAAGAAGGCTGTCGAGGCCAAAAATCCTAGGTAAGTGGTGGGGGAACTTTGGATAAAGTTCCCCCAGACCCCCTCAAACTTTAAGGCGTGGAGTTTTGGGAGGGTCTGGGAAACCTTTTGCAAAGGGCTTCCAGATCAACTTTTTGCCGCCTTCACCGCCAGGCAGGGCCAGGAGAAGGGGATCAGGTCACCCTCGTAGCGTATCTGGAAGGCCTCGCGGACGGTGGCCGGCGCCTGCTGGAAGTCGCGGCGCAGCCGCGCCACCTCCTCGGCGGGCGTGCCCGAGCGCTTGGTCCAGTCGTTGAACTCCAGGGCGATGCGGGTGGTGGTCTTTTCGGCCACGTGGAACCCTGTGTCCGAAAGCATCTTCAGCCACTGGGAGACAGGCAAGTCCCGAGCGTGGCTGGGGTCGCGCCGCCGCTCCACGTCGTCCTGCCAGCCGGCCGTGGCGGGGTCCTCCGGGGATACAATGTCCACCAGCAGGAGCAGGCCGTCCTTTGCCAGCACGCGATAGGACTCCTGGAGGAAGCGGGTGGGGTGGGTGAAGTGGTGGGCGGCGAAGCGGCAGCAGATCAGGTCCAGGGAGCCCGTTTTGAAGGGCAACTCCTCGGCGGCCACCTGGGCGTAGTCGGCGCTGCTGATACGCCGTTCAGCGGCGTTGCGCCGGGCCTGGAGCAGCATCCCTGGGGCGGGGTCCGTCACCAGGAGGCGGCTGACCAGGGGGGCCAGGGCAAAGGCGGTGAAGCCGGCGCCGGCGCCTAGGTCCAGGCACCGTCGGAACCGGCGCCCGTCAGCCATCTTTGCCACCAGCTCCAGGGTCTCGCCCTCGCGGAAGACACGGCTGGTGGAGTATTCCCGGGCCTGCCGGTCGAACTGAGTCCGGGGGTCTGCTCGTCGGTCCATCCCACGCTCCTTGAGTAGCTAAGCGGGGCCATTATAGGGCGGATGCTATCCCAGGGCAACGCGGGAGGGCTACCTATCCGGCGGAGGTTAGCTGGCCCCGTCCTTGGGGATGGTGAAGTAGAAGGTGCTGCCTTTGCCTGGCTCGCTGCTGGCCCAGATGCGGCCCCCGTGGGCCTCCACCAGGCGCTTGGCGATGGTGAGGCCCAAGCCTGAGCCACCGGTGGAGCGGCTGCGGGACTTGTCCACCCTGTAGAAACGCTCGAAGATGTGGGGCAGGTCCTGGGGCGGGATACCTATGCCCGTGTCCTTCACCTGGACCTGGGCATTGGTGCCGTTGTTGGTCACGGTCATCTTTACCTGCCCGCCTTGGGGGGTGTAGTTAACGGCGTTGGTCAGCAGGTTGCGCACCACCTGGCCCAGGCGCTCGGGGTCGCCCATTATGGGCACCTGCTCGTCCAGTTGTATGGAGAGGGTGATACCCTTGGCCTCGGCCCTGGGCTGTACGCCCGCCATGGCCGCCCGGGCAACGTCGGACAGGTTACACTTACGGAGGTTGAGGGCTAGCTGGCCCGCTTCGGCCTGGGCCAACTCCTGGAGGTCCTCCACCAGACGTGAGAGGAGGAGGGCTTCCTCGTAGATGGAATCGAAGGTCTCGTTGCTGGGTTGGATAACCCCGTCCTTCAGGGCCTCCAGGTAGCCTCGGATGTTGGACAGGGGATTTCGCAGCTCGTGGGCCACATCGGCCACCATGTTGCGACGCAGGGACTCGGCGTTCTCCAGCTCCTGGGCCATGGCGTTGAAAGTGCGGGCTAGCTGGCCCACCTCGTCCCTGGACGTGGGCTTAACCCTGACGCGGAAGTCCCGTCTGGCCACCCGCGAGGCCGCCTGGGACAGGGCCTCCAGGGGGGCTAGGATGCGCCAGGACAGGAAGAAAGTGAGCCCCAGGGCCACGACGGCGGCGGTGACCCCCGCCCAAACCAGATAGGGGTTCAGGGATGGCCTAGGGGCCAGGGGCGTGGGTGCTACCTGAGGGCCTGGTACCGGCTGGGGGTCTATGATGAAGGTGCCCCTCTGCCCCTGGGGCCCCACCGACGGCAGCTTCTTGCCGGCGGGCACGCTCTGAAGCTTCATGCCTACAATCAGGTCGGCGGAGTCGGCTACCACCACGTTGTTGCTGTCCAGGAGGATGACCCGCTGGCCGAACACGCCCCCCACTTCTTGGACTATGGGCTGATAGGCCTGCCACCCTTGGCCTTGGATCACCTGCTGGGCCAGGAGCTGTCGGATGCGCTCGGCCCGGGCCTCCTCCGCTTGCTTTTCCACACGGCGGATCTCCGCCTTGGCCGCCTGGCTGATGAATAGAGCGGTGGCCCCTATAGCCACCAGGATCACGAGGCCAAAGCTAAGAAGGAGGCGCCAGCGGAGGCTGTAGAGCAACGTTATCCCCCGAACTTGTACCCCATCCCGTACACGCTCTTCACATAGATGGGCCGATTGGGGTCTGGCTCTATCTTACGACGCAGGTTCAATATATGCACGTCTATGGTCCTGTCGGAGCCCTCGAAGCCGAAGCCCAGCACCTTCTCGATGAGCTGGCCCCGGCTGAAGACCCGGCCTGGCTCCCGGATCAGGGTGGCCAGGAGTCGGAACTCGGTGGGGGTCAGGTGCACCGGCTGACCGTCTATGGATACCTGGTGCCTGGTGAAGTCAACATGAAGGCGGTCGTCCCAGGCCACCTGGCTGGGGCCTCGGTGGATCTGCTCGTCCACGGTGCGCCTAAGCACAGCCCTGACCCTAGCCATCAACTCCCGGGGGCTGAAGGGCTTGGTGACGTAGTCGTCGGCCCCCAGGTCCAGCCCCTTCAGCTTGTCCATCTCCGTGCTGCGGGCAGTCACCATGATGATGGGCACCCCTGACTCCTCCCTGAGGAGCCGGCACAGCTCCATGCCGTTGATGCCGGGCAGCATAAGGTCTAGCAGTACCAGGTCTGGCAACTCATCCCGGGCCAGGTCCAGGGCCTGTCTTCCGTCGTGGGTGGAAAGCACCTGGTAACCCTCGCGTTGAAGGTAAACCTCCATCAGTTCCGCTGTTTTCTTGTCGTCCTCGACTACCAAGACCTTACGCTTAGTCGCCGTCATAGCCCAACCTCGCAATGTTAGTCATGACTAAATTACGAAGGGATTATCAAAGAAATGTTAAGGTCACAGCTCTATGATATTCGGCCCTTGGAGAAATGAAAGCACCTTCCGTACTACTTCTTCCCCAGGTTTGGGGCCGGGGTACAGAAGGTGCTCTCGGGGAGTTGCGGGGGCATGGGGCGAGGCCTTGCGGGGCGACGGGTTGAGGCCTGAGCCAGAGGTGCCTTAGTGGACCAGCCCGTCCCGCACCGCCTTCACCGCCGCCTGGGTCCTGTCCAGTACGCCCAGCTTGGCCATGACCCGCTGGACGTGCTTCTTTACCGTCTCCTCGGCTATGGATAGGGCCCTGGCGATCTCCTTATTGGCGTTGCCCTCTACTAGAAGGGCCAGCACCTCCATCTCTCGAGGGCTGAGGCCCACGGGGTTGTAGCCGTCCGCCGTCCGTCTGCCCAAGCCCGCCAGGGGTACGAAGGGTCGGGCCGTGTCCAGGATGTTGCCCTTGATGAAGGCGCCCCCAAGACTGACGGCTCGGATGG
This sequence comes from Dehalococcoidia bacterium, assembly GCA_034432835.1. Taxonomy (GTDB): domain Bacteria; phylum Chloroflexota; class Dehalococcoidia; order Lucifugimonadales; family DAOUBE01; genus DAOUBE01. The sequence continues at coordinate 18,681 of DAOUBE010000061.1, forward strand.
CGTGGCACAGCAGTTCCCGGGAGACGTCCTTTAGCAGGTACCCGGCGGCGCCAGCCTTGGCTGCGTCCACCACGTAGCCCTCGTTGCCGTAAACCGAGAGGATAAGCACCGCCACTTCTGGGTGCTTTTCCTTTAGGAGCCTCGTAACGGCGATGCCGTTGGCGCCTGGCAGCCGTAGGTCCATGAGCACGACGTTGGGCTTGAGCTGGCCAACCTTCTCCAGCGCCTCTTCGCCAGAGGCGGCCTCTCCAACTACTACAATTCCTGGCTCAGTGGTCAGCATGGCCCTGAGGCCTTCCCTGGATATCTCCTGGTCGTCGGTGATCATCACCCGAATAGGCTCCTGCATCCTAGACACTCCTTGTCTCCAGTGGAATGGTAACGGTGATGCTGGTGCCCCACCCTGGGCGGCTGACTAACCTGAAGGTCCCTCCCAGTCGCTCGGCGCGCCGCCGCATGCTCAGCAGCCCCGTGCCCCGTGGTCTGGAGGCGGCCAATGCCTTGGAGTCGAACCCCTGCCCCCAGTCCCGTACCTGGGCCTGCAGTTTGCCGCCTTTCAGGGAGACCCTGACCAGTGCCCGGCGGGCCTGGGCGTGCTTCAGGATGTTGTGCAGGGCCTCCGACACTATGCGGGCCAGCCCAGCCTCCACCTCTGGTGGGATGGCCAGGGCAGGTATCTGGAGCTTCACCTGGCACCCCTGGCCCGCTAGCAGGGATACGTGCTCCGATATGGCCGCCGTGAGGCTTCGCCCCTCGGGTGAGGATGGCAGCGTGTCCGAGGTCACCTCCCTGGCCTGGTCAAGGGCCTTATGCATCAGGATTCCACCCTCGCCAGGAGATCGTGGGACCTTGTGGCACTGTCACTACCTGCCTTCTGCTTCCACATCTGGAAGTACCTGAGGGCCGCCACCAGGGTCTGGGACACGCTGTCGTGGATCTCCATGGCCACCCACTCCCGGATGGCTTCTCCTGCCCCCTGAAGGGCTCGGAGGAGCATCTCCTCCTGTATCTGCTTCTGCTGAAGGCGGGCCTTTGCCTTTTGGGCAGCCACCCGGGCGGCCAGGACCCTGGCCAGCAACCACAGGGTGGTTTCGTCAGGGCCGTTCTTGCTGGCGTCCCTTGGCCGTTCCGCCTTGACCACGCCTATGAGCCCCGTCTCGGAGTCTATGGCGGCACACAGACTGGGGCCTCTCACGTGCCCAGAGACCTGCCTGGCGTCCGCCGTGTAGGTCTGGGAGATGCGGGTGATCCTGGAGCAGGACTGTGGGCTATTACACAAGAGCACGTTGGGCTGAGTGTGTCGCAAGGCCCTGGGGCACCCAGGAGGTGGGGAGTGCTCAAGGGAGTGCCTGAAGAAGGCCAGTTGAAGCCGGCCCACCGTAGCCTGGCCCTTGGGCGCCGGGCTCCTGGCGGTCCTGCCTACAGCGGGATCCTCGCTGCTGGGGAAGTCTTGTTTCAATGCCGGCCTCTCTCGAGTCAGAAGTAAGGTAGATCTACCCTTCATTAACTTTCCTCCTAGGTGCCAGCCTCTCCCACAGGGTGGCTGCACCTGTTTACGCCCTTATACTTTAGGGTAACCACCTTTGGGTACCTTTAAACGTGCTGGGGTGCCATGTTTAGGCCATCTTCTAACGGTTTATTATTTAATAGTAGTGGCTTCGAAGGGCAGCGGGTCTGATGGGAAAGATTGCAAGGGGAGGCCCCTGTGAGATTATTGCGGATAAGACTTGGAGGGGGATTTAGATCATGAACGGAGGAGGTACCAAGAGCGAAGGGCAGACCTTTGACCATTGGCAACTAGCCTCTCTGCTGGCGCAGATGGAGCGACTGGTGGAGAGAGCCTTCCCGGCGGATGAGGTCGAGGGGAAGCCCCCACCTCTGCCGCCTGGGAACCCCCGTGCTGGGCACGGTGGGTGGGGGCGGTGAGGGCCCGGGGGCTCACGCCTGGGTTTGTGTGTCTTGGGGGCGGTTTACCTCAGTCTAAGGCTGGGGTACCAATCTCCTCTGCCAGGGGAGAATCCCCAAGGGCTCGCCCTTGGCCCACACTTCTCTGAGCTGGTCACTAAGGTCATGTGACCAGGGATAGTGAAGAGTGGGTGCAGGGTGCACCCTGCCAGGGCGTGCCCTGACTGCCAGGCGGTGTAAGGTACAAAGCCACGTCTGTGAAGTCCCAGGACCCCCCTGGGCGGTCATAGACATACCATAATGTGGTGGATATACTGAGGGGCAACCCCCTTGGGGACATCAAGGCATCCAAAGGAGGGTAGGCCCATGCCCGTTCTTCCCCACGGATACCTGCACCAACTGGCCTGGCGCATCCTCCACGGGGCGGGGGCCCCGGAGGAGGAGGCGCGCATCGTTGCCGACCACCTCATAGGCGCCAATCTGGCTGGCCACGACTCCCACGGCATAATCCAGGTCCCCGGCTACGTCCAGCGCATCAAGAAGGGCCACATACGCCCTGGTGCGCCTGTGCAGGTGGTGGCCGAGACCGCTACCACGGCCCGCATCAACGGCAACTGGGGTTTCGGCTACGTGGTGAGCACCCGGGCCATGGAGCTGGCCATCCAGAAGGCCCAGAAGAGCAACGTGGCTGCGGTCACCGTCTTTCAGCAGGGGCACGTCGGCCGGTTAACGGACTATCCCCTCATGGCGGCCAGGGAGGGCATGATAGCCATGATGACCGCAGACTCTGGCCGCACCGCCAAGCAGGTGGCGCCCTTTGGGGGCCGGGAGCCTCGTCTGGGCACCAACCCCATCTGCCTGGCCCTCCCCAGCGACCTGGAGGGGCCTGTGTTCATGGACTTCGCCACCAGCGCCGTAGCCGGCGGCAAGCTCATCGTCGCCAGAAGTAGGGGCGAGCAGGTGCCCCTGGGCTGGATTATCGACAAGGACGGAAACCCGACCACAGACCCCGCCAACTACGCCGCCATACTGCCCGTGGGCGGAAACCAGGGCCACAAGGGCTACGGCCTCTCCTTCATGGTGGAGGTGATGTCGGGGATCCTGACCGGCCTGGGCTTCGGCCATGACCCTTCGGGGCCGCACAACGACGGCTGCTTCATGGCGGTGTTCAAGGTGGACGCCTTCGTTCCCCTGTCACAGTTCAAGTGGGAGCTAGGGGAGTTCGTGAAGTACATCAAGGCTTGCCCACCGGCCCAGGGGTTCCAGGAGGTGTACTACCCGGGCGAGCTGGAGTGGCGCACCACCCAGCGGCGGACTCGGGAGGGCATCTACGTGGAAGAGGCTACCTGGCGGGAGCTCCAGGCCCTGGTCAAGGAGTACGGGCTTGAGTCAGTGGTTGGACAGCCGTAGTCTCTGACCGGGCGGATGGGTAAGGAGGAAGGCGTCATGCCCAGAGTGCGAGTGGCCCCCTACGGTTCCTGGAGGTCTCCTATAACGTCGGACCTGGTGGCGACGGGTTCCGTCCGGTTCGGGCAGGTGGCCCTGGATGGTGAGGATATTTACTGGGTGGAGACGCGGCCCAGCGAGGGTGGCCGGAGCGTCATCGTCCGCCACACCCCCGGGGGCCAGACGGTGGACCTGAACCCGCCGCCCTACAACGCCAGGACCCGGGTCCACGAGTACGGCGGGGGTGCCTTCTGGGTCAACCAGGGCACCGTGTTCTTCGCCAACTTTGCCGACCAGCGCCTATACCGGCAGGAGCCGGGAACCCAGCCCCGGCCCATCACCCCCGAAGGTGGCCTCCGCTACGCCGACGGCTTCCTGGACCCGCGGCACAAACGCATCGTGTGCGTCCGGGAGGACCATTCGGTGCCTGGTCGAGAGCCTGCAAACACTCTGGTGTGTCTGGATAGCCTCAAGGGAGGACCGGGACAGGTCATCGCCTCGGGTCACGATTTTTACTCCTCCCCCTGCCTGAGCCCCGAGGGCTTCCGTCTGGCCTGGCTCCAGTGGGACCATCCCAATATGCCCTGGGACGGCTGCGAGCTGTGGGTGGGGGAGCTGACGCCCGATGGCTGGCTGGGCCGGTTGCAACACGTGGCCGGTGGGCCGGGCGAGTCTATCTTCCAGCCCCGATGGTCGCCCGACGGCGTCTTGCACTTCGTGTCCGACCGTAACGGGTGGTGGAACCTATACCGGTGGCGCAACGGGCGGGTGGAGCCTCTCCTGGAGATGGAGGCCGAGTTCGGTGTGCCTCAGTGGGTCCTGGGCTTGTCCACCTATGCCTTTGAGTCCGCGGAGCGCATAGTCTGCGCCTACAACCAGCGAGGGACGTGGCGCCTAGGTGTCTTGCATACCCGGGAGCAGCGACTGGACCCCGTGGACACCCAGTACACCCAGATCATGCATGTACAGGCTGGCCCTGGACAGGCAGTGTTCGCGGCCGGCTCACCCACTCAGCCCTTGGCAGTGGTCCAGCTTCACCTGAACAGCGGTCGCACCGATGTACTGCGACGCTCCCACGACGGGGCTGTGCATTCTGCCTACGTGTCCCTCCCCGAGGCTATAGAGTTCCCTACCAGCCAGGGGAGGACGGCCTACGGGTTTTTCTACCGTCCCAGGAACCGGGACTACGCCGCCCCGGCCAGGGAGCGCCCTCCTCTTCTAGTGAAGATCCACGGTGGGCCTACTAGTGCTACCTCTACCGCCTTGGACGTGGTTATCCAGTACTGGACAAGCCGAGGTATAGCCGTGCTGGATGTGAACTATGGGGGAAGCACAGGCTACGGGCGGGCTTACCGCCAGCGGCTGAAAGGGCAGTGGGGCCTGGTGGACGTGGATGACTGCGCCAACGGGGCCCAGTACCTGGTGGAGCGCGGCGATGTGGATGGAGAGCGCCTGGCCATAAGTGGGGGCAGCGCCGGAGGCTACACTACCCTTTGTGCCCTCACTTTCCGTGACTTGTTCAAGGCCGGCGCCAGCTACTACGGCATCAGTGACCTGGAGGCCCTGGCCCGGGATACCCACAAGTTCGAGTCCCGCTACCTGGACGGGCTGGTAGGGCCCTACCCTGAACGGAGGGATATCTATCAGGCGCGTTCCCCGGTGCACCACGCCCACCGGTTGTCTTGCCCGGTGATCTTTTTCCAGGGCCTGGAGGACCAGGTGGTACCGCCCAACCAGGCGGAGATGATGGTGCAGGCGCTACGGGCCAAGGGGCTGCCGGTAGCCTACCTGACTTTCGAAGGGGAGCAGCACGGTTTCCGCAAGGCGGAGAGCATCAAGCGGTGCCTGGACGCCGAACTGTACTTCTACGCTAGGGTGTTCGGTTTCAAGCCGGCGGACCAGGTGGAGCCGGTGCCCATCGAGAACCTGTAACCAGGGCACGGCCCTGGCAGGGCACCCCCTGCACCAGGGCTAGCCCTGGACCCTCCTCTTTGGGTGCCCAAGATGGATTGTGTTAGGTCCCACCCACCCTCTATGGGTTTTCGGGTATGGGTTTCCGGGGGACACCCCCGAAGCCCCGGCAGGGGACTCTGTCCCCTGCACCCCTGGCCTCACCCCCAGCCTTACGGCTTTCCCCTGTCCAGCAGGGCGAGCCTTGACCCTTCCATCTCCACCCTTGACGTTTCCTGAACATCCGTTGACTAGCACCTGAACTGTCCTTCCCTAGGATATCCTCAGAAGGCCAAGGGCACTGGCTTGATGGTGTGCCCGCGTCGGGGGGTGTGCCAATATCTGACGCCCTTCACTGACGGGCAAGCCTTCAGGTCAAGCCCGGCGACCAGCATTGGGGGTATAACCGTGGGAAGACTCTTGCGAGCAGTCCGCAGCCTTTCACCCATGGAGATGGTGGTAGCCGCAGCCATCCTGGCCGTGGTGGCCGTGCACGCCTCCATCATGGTCCCAGCCCTAGGGCGGTAGCACGGCCCCGCCGCCGTGGGGAAGGGGCCTTCTGCCCGGTTAGCGACCCAGGCGCTGGGTGATATCCTGCCAGGCCAGGAACAGGGCTGCCAGGAAGGGGAGAACCAGAAGCATCTCCGCTGCCTCTTTGCTGATAACCAGGCTGTACCCCATGCCAGAGATTACCAGCACCGAGCCCACTATCAGCAGAGACCCGATGAGGTTCCGCCTCGGTCCGGCTTTTTGCTTGCCTGACGGCCCTAGCGAGAGGCTGTCAGTGCCTCGTAGGATGGAGAGAAGTCGCCTAAGCCGGGCCATCACCGTACGACGCCACCACATCTCACTGCCCCGCCAAACCATGGGAGTATGTGGCTTCATTTTGCCCGAATGCTCGGACTGGTGACTACCCCTTCCCACGCCTTTTCCCAGGCATTTGGAGGCTTAAGGGACGGCCATAAGGCGCCGGCCAGGGTCAGAAGGCGGGAGGCCTGGCCTGCTCCACCGGCCGGCCCGCCTGGAAGACCGCCGAGACTTTCCACAGATGCTTAATATCTTCCAAGGGGTCGCCCTCCACCACCAGGACATCGGCCTCCTTGCCCGGCTCCAGGGTCCCCACCTTCTGGTGTACGTCCAGGGCCACGGCGTTGTCCCTGGTGGCCGAGAGGATGGCCTTCATGTTGCCCATGCCTCCCTGGGCGTGGGCGGCCACCTCGTGCTGGAAGGAGCCCATAGGGTACCATGCCCACGAGGAGTCGGAGCCGCAGGCCATCTTCACACCCAAGGCCACCATGCGTCCAAAGTGCTCCATACGGGAGTCACAGGTGACCTTCATCTGCTCTAGCTCCAGCCTCTCCCTCTCTGTTAGTCCCTGTTCCTGGGCTTTATCCTGCAGGGCGCGCAGCCTGATCATTCCCTGGGCCAAAGTGGGGTTCACCCACACCCCCTGCCTTGCGATGCGCTCGGCCACATCCTCTCGGAAGTTGTAGGAGCCGTCGGGCTCGCGGAAGACACAGTGGATGAGCATATCCACGCCGGCATCCAGGCAGTTGATGATACCCTGGGTGGAGACGCAGTGGGCCGCCGTCAGCCGGCCGAACTTGTGGGCCTCTTCCACGATGGCCCGCAGCTCATCCACGTTGAAGGAGGGGCGCAGGGGCAGGGACGTGCCGGTGCTGCCGCCCGTGGCGGTGATCTTGATGTAGTCGGCCCCTTCCTTGACGAGCTGGCGCACCGCCTTGCGCACTCCGTCCACTCCGTCGGCTTCAGAGCCAAACCACCACAGATGGCCTCCTGTTATGGCTACGGGGCGGCCAGCCAGTACCAGGCGGGGGCCCTCGGTGATGCCCATCTGGATGGCCTGGCGCAGGGAGAACACAGTGCGGCCCTTGGCGCCGCAGTCGCGGATGGTGGTGACCCCGGTGTGGAGGTGGGCCCTGGCGTTGCGCTCTGACTGGAGGAGGAGGATGTCGTCAGAGCTCTGGACAAGCTGGTCGCCGGAGCGGCCGTCGCCGAAACCGTTGAGGTGGGTATGGGCATCGATAAGTCCGGGGAGGACCGTGTGGTTGGGGTAGTCGTACTCCTCCACTCTGGCCCCCTCGGGAGGGGCTACGCTCTCCTCGGGGCCCACGGCACGTACGGCTGAGCCCTCGATGAGAAGAGCGCCCCGCTCCAGCGGGGGCCCTCCGCGGCCATCCATGATACGGGCTGCCCGAATCAGCTTGAAGCCTGTGCCGTCCTGCGCCATGGCTGCCCTCCTTATAGTCAAGAAGCGGCTAAAGTATAGCATAGGCCGCCCGCCGGTGAGAGGCCGCATGGGGGTGACCATCCGGGATGCCCTGAGGTCTCACGGGTGTCAGGTTTGACAAAGTGAAGGGGCCTGGCTATATTGGCCCTCTGTGGCCTGGCCCTGATAGGGGACCCCTTGATGGTATGGAACATATGTGCTATGGTTGACCTACCTCGGGCCAGGGACAGGGACTTGAACCCATCCTTGGGGCCAGGACTGGCCCTGGCTTCTGGCCGGGCGACGAACAACAACGGGGGTACCTGGATGGCCTATTACGACAGGAAGCTACTACAGCCGGGATGGGCTGGCGAGGTCTCGGACCAGGAGGCCAGTTACATCGCCCGGGAACTGAGCCGCAACGCACTGTTGCGCCGCCGCTGGTACCAGGGCACGCGGTTCAGCAGAAAAGACGTGACCCCGGACTTCGCCAGGGCACTGGTGGCCTACTGGACCGAGCGCCTGACCCTCCGGACCAGGAGGCGGAAGGAGCCCAGAAAGACTGAAGAAGGCCTCCAGCCTAGAAAGGTCGTGCCGGCCAAGGCCACGGTCGAGAGTCCTGGGAAGACCAAGAGCACCGGGCATGTCCAGGCAAAGACCTCTCAGAAGACTCCCAAGGCCAAAGGGTTGGCGCATCCGGTGTATAGCCAGTCCCCCAAGAGAGGAACCCCAGCGCCCAAATCACCGGGTAGGCAACAGTCAGAGAGGCCGGGAGGGAACGGGGCCGTAGCCCAAAGGCCAGAGAGCAGGAAGAAGGCTGCGGCTAGCACTAACGGTGCTGGGCGCCGGCAGCCGGCACCCTCACGACGCTAGCCAGCGTTGATTCCCGCCAAACAGACGGGGGAAGCTCAGCCTGGCTCACAGCAGCCGGGCAGCTTTTTCAGTGTGGGGGGTTCTAACCGTGAAAGAGGGAGTGATGTTGTGGCGCTGACCCCTTTATTCCCCTTGCCATACGGGAGCAGGGTATGGGAGCACTCAGCGCAAGGAAACAGAACCGGGTCGCGCGCCATGCTGAAGGTGAAGCGGCGCTGGGGACTCTTCTCCCCGGCGCCGCAGCCTTTCAAAGCGTCAAGGAGTCAGTACACGGCGCAGGACCAGGCAAAGGTAGCCGGGGAGGACCCCGGGTCGCTGTCCACGTAGATGGTGAAACCGCTGGGGCCAAAGTCGTTAGCCCAGAACTTGGTGGCCTGCCCCAGGCTGTTGGTGGGCGTGACGGAGCAATGGCGGGGCGAGGGCGCTACCGCCAGTCCGTGGCTAATTTGGACGCTGGTGGCTCCCGCCGGTATGGTGGCGGTGCCGCTGCTCTCGGTGGTGTAGCCGGTGTTTCCCCGAACCGTGCTGTTGGGCCCCACCCGGTGTACGCTGGCGACGGCGTGCTGGACGTTGTTGGACTCGATGCGGTTGTGGTCGGCGCTGCCGGCCTCGCCGATGCCGTACCGATGGCGGAGGTTAGCCCCCTCGCCGTGGGACTGGACCCCCTTAACGATGTTATGGCTGGAGTCCTGGAGCAGGATGCCGTCATACCGTCCATCGCCGTCCCTAGAGTTGCCCCGGGTCACCCCCTCAGTGTATTGTAGTCGGAGCCCTCCAGGAGCACGCCGTGCCCCCCGTTGTGGTACACCACGAAGCTCACGTCGGATAGGTCTGTGTTCTTCAGGTATATACCGTGGCGTGTCAGGAACTCGGCGTGCACGTCGATGTCGAAGTCCGAAGAATCGGCTACCAGCAGGCCATCCTGCTGTCCCATGCTGATGATGCCCTGTATCTTGGACTCGGAAGCGTGGCGGAACTCCACACCGGTGAGGTTCCACCCGGCCTCGAAGTCCACTAACTGAATCTCGCTGACAAAGTCGGCGTAGAAACCGCTGAGAGGGGCGTAGTTCAGGGACACGTCCCGTATGATGCTGGAGTAAACGGTATAGTCGGCGTTGCCGTTGAGCCGGATGCAGTGGCCGGTCTGGTTGCGGCCGCGGTTGCCGTCGCAGGTGAAGTGGTCCAGGGTGATGCCGTGGAGGCTGTCCCTGGCGCCGATGCTGTCCACCACCAGGACGTCGGAGTTGACGCCGTCGGCCAGGAACAGCTTGGTAGTACGCCCGGAGCCCGTCAGCCGCACATTGCGCTTCCGGATAAGCACGGGGGCGTTGACCCAGAAGGTCCCCTCGCTGAGCTTGACCTCGCAGCCCAGGGAAGGGCAGGCCTCCAGGGCCTGGTTTATCTCCACCTGGTCAGCCACGCCGTCGGCCCGTAAGTCACAGCGGCCAGGATTGTTGGCGTTGCTGGCGCATACCACGAAGGTGGCTGCTGTGGACTGGGCCGCCTGCTGCTGGGAACCGTCCTCAAAAAGCAGGGTACCTGTGAGCAAGCGGGAGAAGGTAGCTGGCAGGATAGGGGTTTCCCCGGAGTCGCCCAGGATGGGTATGGCCATGGCAAGAAAAAGGGTGAGGGCAGCCATGAGGCCAGCAACCCACAGTGCATAGCGCGCGTTTCTCATCCTCATCATCCCCCTGTGGTTTCAGGGCTGGGTGCCCTGTTCAGTGGTCCGCCCTTCGCGCCATTTGGCAGAGGAACGAGATACCGGGGAGTCATACTAAAAGACTAGTCCTTGAGAGTGGAAGAAAACCTGGTGCGGTTTTTGGCAGGTTTGGCTGCGGGAGGAGGCTCTGGGAAGGGTAGGGGCAGTTGGTCAGGACAGCCTGGTCACGAAGCGGCCATCGTCAAAGGCCTCGAAGGTGCCGTACCACATGATCTGCATGACGAAGGGCTTGGACACCACGTTGGCGCCCTCCACGGTGATAGACACCTGGTACCGCTCCTGGGGCTGGAACTTGTAGGGTTGGGGTGACATGCTGAGGAACACATTATCGGTGGTCACGGGCTCCCCGTTGAGGGTCTTGTAGTTCAGCATAAAGACGTCCAGGATCTCCTCTTCCTTGGGAGGGATGTGTATGGGCTTCGGGTAGGCATCCTCGCTGGCGGTCATTATAGGATCGTGCTTGTACCAGTGAAGGGTGGGGGTGAGGGTCTCCTTCTGGCCGCCTTTGAACACGGTCATGTGGGCCAGGCAGTTGAGGGCGGGGGTCCGGCCCCGGTTGCGCACCACCAGGCGCAAGAACAGGGCCCGCTCCTGCTCCACCCCCTTGGGGACGGAGCGAGCGTCGGCCAGGGCGAAGCTATGTATGTAGGGATTGCGGCCCTCGAACTCCTCGAAGGAGATCTCCAGCTTGGGACGGCGCAGGCGGTCCAGGATGCGTCGGGTCAGGATACCCAGCAAGGCTCCTATGGCTGCGGCTGCTATGGCGTTCCAGATAAATTCCATGCCGATCCCTGTTCCGGTAATAGGCCGCACGGAGGTCGCGCGAAGGCCGAGCCGTGAGCAAGGTCCGTGCGGTGGAACCTGGTAGCAGTCCCGGTACCTGCAAGAGGGGCACAGGGGAAGCCATCCCGCCGCCTACTTCCAGGGTTGTTACACCCCATGGGGATGCAAGGCGGTATTAACCCTCCTGGACGGCCTTTCTAGCCAGTTCCCACTGCATTTTATCGTAGGAAACTGCAGTAACGCCAAGAGGGGAGCAGGCCACTTTCCCACCCATGCGTGAGCCTAGGGACGTGGTTGGGCAAGGTTGCGAAAAGCAGCCCCCTCCGGGAGAAAGCCGGAGGGGGAGGAAGGATTGCCTGGGACGCCTTTGACCTAGCGCCGGCTCTGGGCCGAGGCCGGCTGGTGCCGGGCCCCGGCGGTAAGGTGAAGCCTGGGCCTTCTGGCTGCCACCAGGGGGAACACCAGGGAGAGGGCCAGCAGGCCGGCCCCGGTGAAGGCCACGGTGGCCGCGGGCTTGAGTACGGTCTGGGCCACCTGGTCAAAGACCGAACGGGATATCTCCAGCGCCAGGGTCAAGACGCTGGCGGGTACTTCTCCCTGCCTCCGGAGGAACTCGTCCAGCTTCAGAGGCAGGTAGGGGGCACCGGCCCATACCAGACCGTACACCAGGCCTCCGCTGACCAGCATGATGAGGCCCACCCAGCGCAGCCCGACGCTTACCCTGGGGAAGTGGACCAGGACCAGCAGGAAGGGCGCCAGCACCATGGCCGCGAAGGCGACGGTGGGGGCCAGGGTCCTGACCTGCTTGATGGCGTCTCGGGCGGGCTGGAAGGGCGCCAGGATGTCCTCCGACGACTGGCCGCTCTGCTCCAGCACCTGCTGGGGAAGACGGACCTCCTCCGGGAACTGAGCGAGGGCCTGGGATACATACATCTCTAGCTGAGGGCGGGCCATGGTCTTGAGCGCCTGGCGGTCTATCCCCTGGGGAATGCAGTTGGGTATAGTGCCCTGCTGAAGTGCCTCCAGGTCAGGCATCTCGCCTGGGGCACACGAGGGAAGGGCGTCCACCTGGCCCTCGACAAAGGCCAGGGCCTCGGACTGAAGGTTGAGCTTGATGGGCCTGAGGTCAACCACCGCCTCCAGGGTCTCTGTCTCCGAGGTGAGCCAGGCCATGAAGGGCCTGGCCACGCTCTCGGCCTGGGCTTGAAGGTACTCGGGGGTGATTGCTCGCTGGGCTACTTTCACAATCTCTTCCCTGGGCAGTGGAAACTCCTCCTCGGGCAGTTGGTCCAGGACAAGCTCCTGGAGGGCCACATCCCGCAGACGCGCGTAGGCGTTGGTGGAGGCCAGGTGCTGAAGGTAGAAGTCAGCGTTGAGCAGATGGTCGTTCACTACAGCCAGTAGTAGGTGAGCTACCAGGGCCAGGAAGAAGACCTGGCCCATCCAGAAGGAAAAGCTGTTTCTCAGCAGTCTGTCCATACTCCTGCCGCTCCTTGTTCTTGGCCCAGTGTATGGATGGGGCACTTGCCGCGGCCAGGGTGCATGCACCTGAAACCAAGGGCGTCAAGTATGAATGATTGACGGAGTAATACAACGGAGCAATGAGGCAAAGGTACTGTGGAAGGGCTGGTGGTGACATGTTACGTCTTACGTCGTCATGTAAGGGGAAATCGTAGATGGGAGCCGCTGGTACTTCCTGCCTATTCTTGGCAACTCTTCTTCTCCACCCTGTTTGGCGCTATAATGCTGTCACTCATTTCGGGGCCAAGGAGGAAGGCAAGTCTATGAAGATGCGAGGTGCGGTCCTGTAT
>DAOUBE010000062.1:0-5361 GCA_034432835.1 Dehalococcoidia bacterium
CTGGGCCTTGTGGTGGTGGGCGCTCGCCTGATTTGGATAGGCATTGGGTAACGGCCGGGCCAGCCTAAGGGGCCCCGCGTGTGTTAGACTGGAGTTGGGCAGACGCAGCCAACCACGGGAAAGGCGGAGGAGGTACCCCTGAAGGCCATACCAGAATACCAGGACGTCCAGATAAGGGACGAAGGGATAGTAATACTGTGGAAGGGCGGGCACCGGAGCATCTTCCCCCACCGGTACCTCAGGCTGCGCTGTCAGTGTGCCCACTGCGTGGAGGAGTGGACCGGGCGCCCCATGCTGGACCCGGACTCTGTACCCCCAGACATCAAGGCCCTGGACTACATGGAGGTGGGCCGGTATGCCCTCCAGTTCCTGTGGAGCGACGGCCATTACACGGGAATCTACGCCCTGGAGCAGCTCCGAAGGTGGTGTACCTGCCTGGAGTGTCAGGAGAAGGGCCAGGAGGCAGCCTCCAGCCCGTAGCTCTCGGTGGGAGGCCCACGGTCCCCCTTGCCCGGGAGTGGTAGCCCGTCGCCTCACCCTTTGTGGTGGCAGGGCCTCGCCCTTCCGCCTCTTTCAGAGCTGCGGTGTGAGGACAACCTCATCACAGAAACCGTACTATTCCCCCCGCCCTGTACCAGATTTGAGCAAAACTGTTAACATCTGCCTTTGGCGTTGCCAGGGGGTATGTGCTAGGGTTTAGTACACGCTTTCCCGGTGGGAGAGTATGCGTACCTACACCTAGCCGAGTTCAATGCCGATTTCCCTGACGACGCCGCCTGCCTGGAGTGGCTGAAGAATTACCTTTACCCGGACGGTATCTTCTGTCAGACGTGCCAGCGGGTCACCAAGCACCACAGGGTGGCCAGCCGGCCGTCCTATAGTTGCGACTACTGTGGCCGCCACGTGCACCCCACGGTGGGCACCATCTTCGAGCGGTCCAGCACGCCGCTGAAGGTCTGGTTCCACGCCATCTACCTCATCGCCTCCAGCCCCTCCCACGTCACCGTTCGGCAGCTCCAGCAGGAGACGGGGGTCACCTACAAGACGGCCTGGCGCATGTACCACCAGATCCGACGCCTTCTCGATGGCGCTGATCCCGAGGACGGCCTTAGCAACGAAAACGGGAAGAAGAACGGGAACATAAGCAAGGTGGACAGGGGGATAGTATCCTTCCGACGCCGCGCCGCCAGGGCCAGGGCAGCTCTGGAGAAGAGCAAACAAAACGGGAACGGCAACGGTAGCACCAACGGGACCGTCAACGGGGCCATGCCAGAACCTGCCAACGGACGCCCGCTGATCCAGAGGGTCTGGTCCCTGGTGTCAAGGAGTCGCTAAACAGGCACCTTTAGGCTCCGGCCAGCGCCACCAGCCGCCCTTCAGCCCTGGGACGGCGCCTGGGCGGCAGCCTCGGGCTGGGCCTGGGTGGTGCTGTGCGAGCGCTTCCCCAACCTGCGGGCCGCCTTCTTCAGCGCGGCCTCGAAGTCTGCCCTGCTGAATACAGGCGCGCCGGTCTGCTGGGAAGAGCTGGCACGGCGGCGGGGGACTCCCGCCACCTCCACCAGAAAGGCCAGCTCCTGATGGTTCAGGTCCCACTGGCCACGGGCCGGCTGGAACATGGTGTCAGGCAAGGGCATTGACGGTACTCCTGTGTACCAGACTGTCCAGGAAGCGAGGTATCCGGTCGGTGATGGACTCGTACACCTCATCCATCTGGGTCAGCAGGTCAGCGGTGGATGGGAAGGGTCGGTCCTCGACGCAGGCCACGCTCACGTAGAACTTCCGGGGGTCCTGAAGGAAGGGCTCTATGACAATGTTGTACTGGGACGTACCTCGGCGCTCCCCGTACAGACGAAGGCCGACGGCGTGGGAGGAGTCGGACAGCCCCAGGAGCTTCCACTGGGCCTCGTTGAGGAAGCTGATGCCGGCTTCCAGCAAGTGGGCCGCGTCGGAGTCGGAGAAGTTGGGCACAATGGCGCTCATCTCGCACCGTAGGCCCATGGTCTCCTCCACCTGGAGGCAGCTCTTGGCCGCCTCGAACACTACCAGGAAGTCCTCCTTGGCCCTGTCGTACCCCCGGCGGACCTGCTTTTCGAAGGAGATGTGCTCCCGGGTAATCTCCAGCACCGTCTGGCCTTCGGCGTACAGCCGGACCCCGGTGTCCTCCATGCGCTCCATTCTTTCGAAGTGCTCCACGGCGTTCACCAGAGCCGAGCATACCTGCGCCAGGTACTGTGAGGTGAAGGGACGAGCGGAACGACCGTAGGTAGTCTCTGCCTTTAGATAAACTAGCCTTGACATCTCAGCGTTCATGCCACGATTTTATGGATGTAAGGTCGGAATGTTCCAGACTTATGTCCAACGTTTTTCCCCGTGTTTTGTGTAGTACGCGTGTTACCTGGAGTCCGGCCTAGAAAACCGCCTTTCCCCCAGACGGTTAACACTGATTTCACTTACCCACTGGAGGGTACTGCCGCCCCAAATCCGTCCCCAGCATCGGGCGGTGTTTCCTTGGGGGTAGTCTTTACTCCCTCTAAAGGGCGAGGCATGATGCCGCAACCTTTAGGCAGCCATATGCCCCCTGCAAACAGGACTGAGGCACCGCCCCGCGTTGACGCTCATCCAAGGTGCGCCTATACTAGAGATTTGAGGAGCGGTAACAACAGCCCGCAGCTCCACCAGGTTGGGTCATTGGCCCGATACATGCAGCATCCCACGCCCAGCCTATTCCCTCCCGGGTCCCGGCCGGGCGCCTCAGCGGCCACACACCCTCGGCAGGTTGTTGGCCGGTGGATCCTTCCGAAAGCCCCAAAACTTCCACTGGGAGGCAGAGATGGGTAGGGTTGGGAGAGAAGTGGTCGAAGGTGACGTCCAGTCCATCATAGATGACCTCAACAAAGCCATCGCCGCAGAGCTGAACGACGCCTTTCGGTACAAGCTACTGTCCAAGCTGGCCATGGGTATGAACTCGCCGGAGCTGGCCCAGTGGTTCGCCAAGACGGCTGAGGATGAGTGGGGCCACCTGGGCATGTTTATGCAGCGCATTATCAGCCTGGGTGGAAGGCCCTTCACCAGACCCGAGCAGGCGCAGTCGCTGACCTATGTTCCGTACCTGGACCCGCCCGAGGAGCCCACCAACCTGGTCAAGATGATAGAAGACAGCCTCCAGGGCGAACGGGCGGCCATCCGGTTCTACTCGGAGCTGTACAGGAAGACCCAGCACACCGACCCGGTGACAGCAGACATGGCCCAGGAGGCCCTGGCCGACGAGGTGAGCGACGAGGACGACCTGGAGCGGTTCCTGGCGGACCACATGGGGTAGAGCCAGGTTGAGGGTGCCGGCACCTCTGTAACGGTGCGCTGGTTTTGCAGCCTGTCGTGGCCGTAGGGTTTGCGTTGATGACCCAGGGAGGTCCTGTTTGCTTAAGGTGGGTGTACTCACCTGGCTTCTTTAGACCTGGCCGCCTCACTGGGAGGGCAAGGCCTTCTCCTCCTGGCAAAGCGGGAGTCAAGGGCGGGTGGAAGTCCGTGGCTCGGAAGCCGCCCAATGCAGATGGGTCATTGTGTTCCGCTCCCCCAGGGTGAAGCTTTACCCTAGGCCTTGGACCCCTCGGCCACCTTACCAAGGCTGACTGGGGAGCACCAAGCTCAAGCAAACAGTACCCACGGCTGCCCTTCCTTGACACTCATAGGGCCCTGCTATACCCTATCCAATGGAGAGGGCCCGTAGCTCAGTGGCAGAGCAGCCGGCTCATAACCGGCGGGTCCCAGGTTCGAACCCTGGCGGGCCCACCACGTCTCACAGCCCAGCGAAACACCCGCTCTGTAGGCACATCCATCACAAGCAGCCAAAGTGCTCATAATGGCCCAGTGGCGGCCCCAGCCTCTCAAGACATGGAGCCTGCCAATATCCCATTAAATGTGAGGAGCAGCTCTCGCCTAGGGAAAGCCCGCCACCCTGAAGCCACCACCACTTGGCTGCCCCGGGCTACCCCGCATCCCCGGCCAGAAGGCACAGGATGCCGCGGGCCTGTCTAGCCCCGGCAGTCCCACAGTGAAGCTTGCCCGTGCATTGCGCCTATACCATTGAGCCAGGAGGTAGCCATGACAGTAATGCAGTGGAAGGTCACAGGTCAGGGTTCCCCAATAGTGCTGGTCCCGGGCGGCCTTACAGGATGGCTTAGCTGGGAGCCCCACGTAGAGCGGCTGTCCCCCTCGCGAAGGGTAGTACAAGTACAGCTTTTGAGCGTGCAGTGGGGGCTGGAGGACCGACCTTTGCCGCGAGACTACTCCGTCAAGACAGAGAGCCGGGCCTTGGCGGCATCCCTAGATGAGGCGGGGCTGCAGGGTGCCATAGATATGGCGGCCTGGTCCTTCGGTGCCATGGTCACCCTGGACTTTGCCCTGGACAACCCTCACAGGGTGCGAACCCTGACCCTTATCGAGCCGCCAGCGTTTTGGGTACTGCGTGCCGCCGGCCCCCTGGACGCCGAAACCCAGCGCTCGATAGCTACTCTGGAGAGCCTCCGGGGCAACGTCTCGGAGAAGCAGTTGGAAGAGTTCCTCAACTCCGTAGGGCTTGCCCCTTCGGCGCAGCCGTTGCGGCAGTTGCCCCAGTGGCCCCTGTGGGTACGGCACCGGCAGTCCCTGCGCAACAGCCCGGCGGTCCTGGCGTTCCAGGACGACGTGGCCAGGCTGGGGGCCTTCCAGAAACCCACCCTCCTGGTAAAAGGGACCGGGTCTGCCAGGTTCCTGCACCAGATCACCGACGCCCTGGCGGACCAGTTACCCAACGCCAGGGTAGTGGAGATGCCAGCGGGCCACGGGCCCCACCTGGTCTCCATGAACCGCTTTCTGGAGGAGATGCAGGCGTTCCAGTCCAGCGGGGCGTAGCCCAGGCCACCCCCGGGCCTTGGAACACAATCCTGGTCACAGGCCAGACTGCGCCCTTCAAGGCCTGGCCTGCCTTCCATGCTCAGGCCCAGGAAGGTCAGGGCCCAGCCCAAGCCACATCGGCTGACCTCCAGGGCCAGCATGGATGTAATACCAGTAGTGCATTACACCCAAGGCCTGCCACTAGTACACTCCAGGGCCACTACTACATCGATTGCTTGTAAGATCCCTCACCGCATCAGGGCCATCGCCTAGCCGGCCGCCAGGCTCGAGCACAGGCAGACCCTCCGGCCCACAGCGTACTACACCGTTGCACTGGCATTGATTTCGTTATCCAAATAGGGTAATATTCATGCAAAACTCCCTCCGGCAACCTGAAAAAGTTCAGATAGATATGAGACAGTAGGCGTGGAAAAGTAGAAGCAGAAGGGGCCACACTTCTGGGTGAGAATAGACCAGAAAGGAGGTGGC
>DAOUBE010000063.1:0-6355 GCA_034432835.1 Dehalococcoidia bacterium
CATGGTGGCCACCAAGAGAGCCGCCCAGAAGACCAGGTACGTCCTCCTCGTTGCCCTCAACTATCCGCCTCCGATGTGCTGGGCCACAGGGCTCAGGGCCACGTAGAGGGTCAGAGAGACCAGCACGGCAATTACTACCGCTGCAGCGCCAATGAACCAGCGGCGCTCCCTGGGCTTCCGGGACGGCGATCTGTCCAGGAAGGGAATCAGGGCCAGCAGGAGGGGCGCGGCCACGGCTCCCCAGAAAAGGGCCTTGATACCCCACCAGTTCTCGAAGGCGTAGAGCCACCAGAAGAGCCAGGGTGGCTTGGTCATCTCCACACCTTGTGTAATGGTCGGGCCAAGGGCAGCCGGAAGCGCCAGGGCCAGGATGGCGGCTATGGCCGTCAGCAGGAAGCCGTAGCCCAGCATCTTGCGCAGGTGAAGGTTGAAGGTAGAGGTTTGCACGGGCACCACACCCATACTGTCGCCACTTCGCTCCGCAATCCCGGGTTTCATCTCCGGCTGGCCGGGCAAGGGAGAGATGCCGTGGTGCTTCACCAGGAACAGGTGCAGGAGGAGGAACAGGCCCAGCAGGGCAGGCAGGATGCTGACATGGACCACGTAGAGGCGGGTCAGGAGAGGCACGCTGCGGGTGAACTCCCCGGTCGCCAAGCTACCCAAGGCCCCCAGCATCTTGCCCACCTCCTCATTGTGGGCTAGGGCCTCGTAGGCCTCCTGGTCCCACTTGAGGACCGTTCCCGTGAAGAAGAGGGCCATGGTCAGCGTGAGCAGGCCCACCCCGATGAGCCAGTTGACCTCCCGTGGCCGCTTGTAGGAGGCGGTGAAGAAGACCCGGAGCATGTGCAGCAGTGCTGTGATGACCACCAGGTTGGTGGTCCAGAAGTGGACGCTGCGCACGAAGTTGCCGAACTGGGCCTGAGTCAGGAAGTAGATCACGCTTTCCCGGGCGTCCGTGGGGTGAGGGTGATAGAACTGGGCCATATAGACGCCCGTGGCCACCAGGACCACAAAGCCCCCGAGGGTGATGCCACCCAGCGTGTACAGGATGCTGTTAGCGTGGGCGGGTACGGGATAGGCCAGGGCCTGAAGGCCCAGCCGCTCGTCCAGCCAAGCCCAGAATCCCTTTTCAGGCGCTTGCTCTGCACGCACTCCCTCCACACGGGTCTTGGTCGATATTTCGTGTTTCATACAGGCCTCCCGGAAGTCCTGCCCTTCTATTACCAGCCTACCCATGACCTATCGCACCGGCGTCTGAGTCTGCCACAACAAGGGATAAGGGAAACCCGAAGGCACTTGTAAGGGCTTTCCCGTACGAGGGGACAGATAGTATGGGTGTAAAATAGAACCTAGAAGCAAGCTCTTTGCAGACAGGGAGCAAGGTGAATCAGATCCGGGTGCTCCTGGCCGACGACCACGCCATCTTCCGGGAAGGCACAAGGAAGATCCTTGGCGAGTACCCAGACATCGTGGTTGTAGGTGAGGCAGCCGACGGCGAACAGGCCCTCCAGATGGCTGGGCAGGTCCAACCCGACGTCGCCATCTTGGATATTGCCATGCCCCCGCTCAACGGCATCGAGGTGACGCGACGTCTCTCCACCGTCTCCCCAGACACCCGATCCCTCATCCTGACCGCCTATGACGACGACGCCTACATCTTCGCTCTACTGGAGGCGGGAGCCTCTGGCTACCTGCTGAAGACGATGCCTGGGCGGGAGCTGGTGGAGGCGGTGCGGGCCGTCCACGATGGACAGACCGTCCTTCACCCTGTTATCACGCAGAAGCTGGTGGAGCGCCTGAAAGCCTCTGCTGATGCTGCAAAGGAACCGCAAGAGCCCCTAACAACTCGAGAGTTGGAGGTCTTGAAACTGGTGGCCAAGGGCCTCAGCAACAAGGAGGTGGCCGCCCGGACGGGGGTCAGTGTGCGCACCGTGGAGGTGCACCTGACGCACATCTTCAACAAGCTGGGAGTGGCTTCCCGCATGGAGGCGGTGCTGTACGGGCTAGGCAAGGGCTGGTTGCCGATAGAGGAAGTCAGGCAGCCTAGTGAGGAGATGTGAGTGTGGGTAGGACAGCTACTATTTCTCTGCTGCCTTTTCGAGCGCTCATCGGTGCCCTGTCTCGCCTGCCTTTACGCGCCCGTGACCCGCGGTTCTGGTTCATCCAGGCTATGGTGCTGGGTGTCGCCGCCCTGCACATCTACACCGAGGCTGGCGGCTACGAGGAGCCCTTCGGGAGCTTCCACCACATCCCGGTGACCCTGTTCCTCATTCCTGTGGCGTACGCGAGTCTCCACTTCCGCCTGGAGGGCGGAATCCTGACCGGCCTGTGGGCTGCCATCCTCACCACACCCAATATGTTCTTGTGGCATACTACCGCCCTCATGTGGCTGGGCGAGCTGGCCCAGCTTACAGCAGTTGTCATGGTGGGGAGCATTCTCTCCTGGCGGGCAGAGCGAGAGGTCCAGCAGCGCGTAAGAGCTGAGGAAGCTGGAGCCAGGCTCCAAGCATCCGAGGAGAAGTATCGCAACCTGTTTGAGGCAGCAGGGGATGCAATTCTGGTCTTTGGGGCCGGGGGTAAGGTGCTAGACGCCAATGCCGCGGCTTCCAGGCTCGCAGGTTACACCATCAAAGAGTTCACGACCATGCGAGCAGATACCTTGCTTGGTGCCTCAGGCTGGGAAGCCATCCAAAGGGCTGCGAAGGTTGACCATTCAGGGCCGGTCCGCCTTTCTCTGGTGACGCACGGGCGTAGTCACGTCATGGTAGAGGCGAGCTGCGCCTTCGTGCAGAGCCAGAACGGCCCTTTGCTACAATGCGTGTTGCGCGATGTGACAGAGCAACAGCGCCAGCAGCAGAACCTCCGGTCCTATGCCAGCCTTGTGATGCGCGCCCAGGAGGAGGAACGGCGGCGCATAGCTAGAGAGCTTCACGATGTGCCTATTCAGTCCATGGTCCTCCTCTGCCGGGACCTGGCCACCTTGCTCCAGGGCAGCGATGCGCTCCCCGATCCTCTGAGGCAGGGCCTGATGAGTGTGCGGGAGAGGGCTGATGAGGCCCTGGGCCTGCTGCGCCGCTTCAGCCGCGAACTGCGGCCCTCGGTCCTGGACGACCTGGGCCTCATCCCCGCCATCAAGGCCCTGACCGACGACCTCGGCCAAAGGTTGAGCCTCCCGGCACGTCTGGAAGTAAAAGGCCCGTCCCGCCGCCTCGCGCCCGACGCGGAACTGGCCTTATTCCGCATTGTCCAAGAGGCCCTGCGCAACGTGGAAAAATACGCCGGGGCCAGCACGGTCAATGTGGCGGTGATCTTTGGGGAGAGCTGCGTAAGTGTCACCGTGGCGGACAACGGAACAGGTTTCCACGTCCCTGCCCGCCTGGGAGACCTGACCGGAGAAGGCAAGCTGGGCCTTGTAGGCATGGAGGAGCGTGCACGGCTGTTGGGGGGCCGCCTTGAGGTCTGGTCCGAGGCGGGCAGAGGCACGCGAATTACGGCCCAAATCCCCGCCTGACCAAGACCAGACGCCTTTGGCCTTGACGATTCTGACTCCATTGCCTTCGTAGCCATGTCCCCACCATTGAAGTTGCCATAGGGCTCCCAGAACGGGGTCTCACGTTAGGGACTCCGACGGCTACACGTACAGGAACAGACTGCCAGCCCCGACACCTGTCAGGAAGACCAGAAGCCCCAGGAGGAAAACCACCCTGAAGCTGCGCACGGCTCCTGCCAACACTACCAGAGAAGGTATGCTCACTGCCGGAAGGGTCAGCAGCAGGGTCGCCGCGGGCCCGGGAAGCCCCGCTTTGATAAAGCCTCCGGCAATGGGCAGCTCCGTCCAGGTGGGCACCATGAGCAGGGTCCCGAAGGCGGCAGCCCCAACCACCCCAGGGATGCCCTCCCCAGGGGATGGTATGGCCTGCACGACCGCGGCAGTGACCACTGAGCCTATGAAGAGAATGGGCAAAACCACCCTCCCCAGCTTCCAGGCCAGAGTCAGCCAGGTGGACACCAGAGCTGTCGGCGACTCCACGCTGTTTGCTTGGACCAGGTCCCCAAAGCGGAAGAGCCGACTGTAGCCAGCCACCAACCTGGCGGATAGCACAACCAGACGGTTTGGTCTTGGCTCTATCGCTTCCCGGCTCGCCCACCGGGAGGCGGCCAGCGAGACGGCATAGGTGACCAAGACCCCGACTGCTAATCCGCCCACAATTCGAAGCAGGGCGAACTGGCCCGGGAGGAGCACCGTAGCGAGAATGAGCGAGGTAGGGTTGAGCATAGGGGAGGAGACTACGAAGGCAAGGGTTGGGCCCAAAGCGGCTCCCCCGCTGTACAGGGCAGCCCCGATGGGTGCGGCACAGCAGGAACAGAAGGGCTGGGGTATAGCCAGGCCAGCCCCCGCCAAGTGGGCCTTGAACCCAGTGCGGCCCAACGCCGGCCTCAGGAATTTGCCTACCATGGCCAGCACCAGTGCTCCAATCAGGATGCCCAGGACAGTAGCGTGCCAAACCAGGGCCAGATAGTTTATGCCCTGACCCAAAGGTTCTAGCCAGGCAGGAAAGCGGCTCACGTCGATAGCTTGACCCACACCCATGGTGCCAGCAGCCGCAATTCGAGCGCCTGGAACACCCCGGTAGATAAACAGGTCGGCCACCAGTAACACCATCATGGCTGCACCCAGAAAGGTAGTCGTGCCCCTCATGTTTGCCGCAGTCCCTCTGAGTCGCCCTTCCAGCCTGGCCATGGAGCTGTAGCCAAGCCATAACCCCAGCCCAGCCAGCACCAGCAGGGGGATGTGTCCAGGATGGAGGTGGAGAATGGCCGAAGGAGAGCCAATCTTGATGTAATCCGTGACGGAGAATAGGAAAGCCCTCCTCATCTCTACCACGGTGAAGAGAAGCAAAGCCGTTGCGGCGAGAAATGCTGCCAGGCTGAGATAGTAACGCCATCGGCCCGGGATGGAAACTCGCTCAAGGCACGTACTCATAACTTCTCCTTTAAAAGGTTATGGTTCGGTCAGACTCCAAGACCCATTGGACCAGGTCCCGCATACCGCCAATCTCCCCAATGCTCAGGTCATCGGGCCCCACGCCCCGCTCTGATGCGCAGACGCCGCACAACTTGACCTTTGCACCTTGCCTGACGACGGCCTGCAGCAGGGCCTCGCAGTTGGGCATGCGCTGATCGAACACGCCGGGGAATTCGTGAGGGCTCTGCCCTTTCTTTGCCGCAAACAGGGCGTCCTCAAAGAGGAAAAGATTGACCTGGTGGCCCTCCGCCAGGGCAGCGAGAACGAAGCGTAGAGCGCTGTAGACCCGCTCCTTGCCGTAGGGAGGTTCTCCAACGACAACGGTGATGGTAGCCATGCCAGTGGCCTCCTTATCGCTACGTTATTGAGAACCGTGAGGGAGGAAGCACCTGAAGGGGGTGGAACACAAACAAAAAGGTGCGTCTGGAACAGCCGACGCACCTCTGGGAGGAAAGGCCCGATAGCAAGAAGGGGCTACGGTGAGTTGCGCACCTCCTTGCCCCAGAAGGCTGTTCGAGACGACAAGCCGAAGGATGCCACCCGGACATCCAGGCGCTGGCCTCAACCTCAGGTGAACGGCCAAGCCATCCAGCTCATCGCGGCCACCTCCTTGCATGCTCGACGGTGTAAGTGTATCACTCGTGACCCGCACTATTCAGCGGAACAGGCCTTGAACGTACAGGGACAGGGGTTGCTGTTCCCCTTCTACAAAGACAGGCAGGCGGAACAGGTGCGGCCCGTCCATTCCAGCGTGCATACGCAACTCCAGCCTTAGCTCTACCTCCTCCCCTGGGCCGAGGTTGAGGGTGATGGGAAGGGGCAGGGGGATGCCCTCCATGTTGTTGAAGGTCACCCTCTTGCCTGAGGTGGCGGGACCCGCCACCGGGACGGGCGGTCAGCACCCCTCCAAAGTCTCCACTCCCTCCTTGGGAATGGTGATAGCAACCGGTTCCTGGCTGACGTTGTTCAGACGGAAGGTGGGGCTCACCCATCGGTCCAGGGGGACCCGTCCCAGGTCTATTCTTGTGGCTGCGGCCTCCACGGGGCCTACCTGAGCAGGATGGGACGGAGTTCCGCTTCCTCCGTCCTGGCCCCTGCCCAGGTTGCCGACCACTACTAGCACGACCACGATCAGCAACGCTCCCACAGCACCTACAATCCACCAGGAGACCCCCAGTCGCCATTGTCTCCTCCGCCCGCGTCCATACCTATCTATCTGCCTCTTGCGTCCTCTCATCAGCATTATCCTCCACGGGCGGGGTATCGGTTGGAACACCCCTGCCCTGATACTTGGCGTCTATCCTCTCGCGCACCTCCCTGGTGCTCAGT
>DAOUBE010000064.1:0-5257 GCA_034432835.1 Dehalococcoidia bacterium
TCAACCAGGCCTTCCTGGCCTGGGAGCTAACCTATAACTCCATCAGGCCCCACCAGGCCCTGGACTACAACACCCCAGCCCAGTATCTTACTAAGGACCACCCAGAACTGGTCCCTAAAATAGCCCGACTGTCTCATATGTACTGAACCAGTACACAGCCTTGACAAGAGATTGGGCCTCTGGTAGGCTTTCTGGTGACTGTTCTATAATTCAAAGCACCGCGTGGAAGGGGAGTAGTAGGGGGACCCTGCCTCAGAGAGCCGGCGGAGGGTGTGAAGCCGGTGGCAGCGAGGCCCTGAACTCGCCCCGGAGCGGCCCGCCTGAACCAACCAGTAGGGCGTGGCGGAACAGCACCGTTATCGCTGGCTGAGAGGTCCCGGCTCCCGCCGGGGCAAGAAGGGTGGTACCGCGGGATACCATTACCCGTCCCTTCGGGGGCGGGTATTTTATTTGGGGTGCAGGGCCACCCGTCAGGTCTCAGGACCGGGAGCCGAAGAACCCCGCGCTGGTGCCGATGGCTTATTTTGAAGTAGGAAGGGTGCCATGAAGCTAACAGGGGCGCAGATGGTCTGTGAAAGCCTGATCAGAGAAGGGGTGGACGTAGCCTTTGGCATTCCCGGCGGCGCCATCCTGTACCTGTACCAGGTCCTCCCTCAGTACCCGCAGCTCAGGCACATCCTGGTACGGCACGAGCAGGCCGCCGCCATGGCCGCCGACGGCTATGCCCGGGCCACCGGCCGCGTAGGCGTATGTATGGCCACTTCCGGCCCCGGCGCCACCAACCTGGTCACAGGCATCGCCTGTGCCTACATGGACTCCATACCCATGGTGGCCATCACCGGCCAGGTGCCCAGGCCAGCCATTGGCCGCGACGCCTTCCAGGAGACGGATATAACGGGCATCACCTTGCCCATCACCAAGCACAACTACCTGGTGATGAGGGCCGCCGATATCCCCAGGGTGATGAAGGAGGCCTTCTACATCGCCAACACCGGCCGACCAGGCCCCGTCCTGGTGGACATCCCCAAGGATGTGCTCATGGAGACGGGCGAGTTCTACTACCCCGACGAGGTGGACATGCCCGGCTACAAGCCCACCCTGAGGGGCCACCCAGCCCAGATAAAGCGGGCCGCCAAGTTGATAAACGAGGCCCAACGCCCCCTTATCCTGGCCGGCCACGGGGTCATCATCTCCAGGGCTTACGATGAGCTGAAGGAGCTGGCGGAGAAGGCCCAGATCCCGGTCATCACCACCCTGCTGGGCATCAGCGGCTTCCCCTCCGACCATATACTGAACGTGGGCATGCCAGGGATGCACGGCATGGCCTACGCCAGCCTGGCCATCAACGAGGCCGACCTGCTCATCGCCCTGGGAATGCGCTTTGACGACCGGGTCACCGGCAGGCTCAGCAGCTTTGCCCCCAAGGCCAAGGTGGTCCACGTGGACGTGGACCCCTCGGAGATAGGGAAGAACGTGAAGGCCACGGTCCCCATAGTGGGCGACCTGCGCCAGGTGCTTCGCGACCTGAACCCCCTGGTCAAGGAGACCACCCACCTGGAGTGGGTCCAGCATATAGAGGAGTTGAGGCGGGAGCACCCCTCCCACCGCATCCGAGAGTCGGACAGGCTGCTGCCTCAGTACGTAATCAAGGCTCTTTCCGAGATTACCGACGGCCGGGCCATAATCGTCACCGGCGTGGGCCAACACCAGATGTGGGCCGCCCAGCACATCGCCTTCAAGGAGCCCAACCTGCTCATCACCTCGGGCGGCCTGGGCGCCATGGGCTTCGAGGTGCCGGCCGCCATCGGCGCCAAGGTTGGCCGGCCCGACAAGGTGGTCTGGTCCGTGGCTGGCGACGGCGGCTTCCAGATGACCATGGCCGAGCTGGCTACCGCCGCCGAGAACAACATCGAGGTGAAGTTCGCCATCATCAACAACAACTACCTGGGCATGGTGCGCCAGTGGCAGGACCTGTTCTACAACAAGAGCTACGTTGCCACGGGGTACACCCGTAACCCGGACTTCACCAAGCTGGCCGAGTCCTACGGCATCCCAGCCATGAGGGTGACGGACAAGGTCCAGGTGGCCGCCGCTATCCAGCAGGCCATGGCCACCCCTGGGCCCGTGGTCATCGACTTCAAGGTGGAGCCGGAAGAGAACGTGTACCCCTTCATTCCACCCGGCGAGAGTATCTCCGAGATGATGGAAGAACCTGGACAGGAGAAGGCGCTGTGGGAGACAACCGACACACTATTGTAGCCCTGGTGGAAGACCGCCCGGGTGTCCTGAACCGAGTGGCCAGCCTATTCCGGCGGCGCGGCTTCAACATCGCCAGCCTGGCTGTAGGCCATAGCGAGCAGCCTAACCTGTCCCGCATGACCTTCGTCGTTGACGGCGATGACGACCTGGTGGAGCAGGTGACCAAGCAGCTCTACAAGCTCATCGACGTGGTCAAGGTCTCGGACATAAGCCAGGAGGAAATGGTGGCCCGGGAGCTGGCCCTTATCAAGGTCAAGGCCACCGAGTCCACCCGCAGCGAGATTATCCAGCTTGTCCACATCTTCCGGGCCAACATCGTAGATGTCGGGCCCAGCTCCCTCATCATCGAGGTGACGGGAGAGCAGGACAAGATCGATGCCCTGTACAATCTGCTCAAGCCCTTCGGGGTGAAAGAGGTGATGCGCACCGGGGTTGTCGCCATGGTCCGCGGTGCCGCCGAGGTCAAGCCCCAGAAGCCCAGGGCATCCACCAACGGGGCGGCCAGTGAGGAGTAGCCTCACCCCATGGAAAAACCTGGACAGCTACACCCGGGAGGGCAAGGGGCAGGACCCTATGCCGGGATCCTAGAGGTCTCCCCAGTTTATAATCTTCCCCCTCTACCAAAAGGAGAGGGGGCCAGGAAGTGAGGACTATTATGCCAAATATCTACTACGACAAGGATGCCGACCTGTCCTACCTCAAGGGCAAGCTCATCGGCATCATCGGCTACGGAAGCCAGGGCCACGCCCATGCCTTGAACCTGAAGGACAACGGCCAGAACGTCATGGTCGGGCTGTACAAGGGCAGCAAGAGCTGGGCCAAGGCGGAGGGGGATGGGCTTAAGGTGGCCGAGGTGGACCAGGTAGCCAAGCAGGCTGACGTAATCATGGTGCTCATTCCGGACCACGTCCAGGCGGGGGTGTACGAGCAGTCCATCAAGCCCCACCTTAAGTCGGGCAAGACCCTGATGTTCGCCCACGGGTTCAATATCCACTACCGGCAGATAGTCCCGCCCAAGAACGTGGACGTCTCCATGGTGGCCCCCAAGGCGCCCGGACACCGCATGCGGGAGATGTTCACCGAAGGCATAGGCGTGCCGGCCCTCCTGGCCATACACCAGAACCCGTCGGGCAAGGCCAAGGAGGTGGCCCTGGCCTACGCCAGGGGCATCGGCTGCACCCAGTCGGGTGTCCTGGAGTGCACCTTCAAGGATGAGACAGAGACGGACCTGTTCGGTGAGCAGAGCGTGCTCTGCGGGGGAGTGACCTCCCTCATCCGGACGGCCTTCGAGACCTTGGTGGAGGCGGGCTACCCTCCTGAGCTGGCCTACTTCGAGTGCCTCCACGAGCTGAAGCTCATCGTGGACCTGATTTGGCAGGGTGGGTTCAAGTATATGCGCTATTCCGTGTCCGACACCGCCGAGTACGGAGACTACACCCGCGGCCCCCGGGTGGTGGATGAGCACGTGCGGGAGAACATGCGTCAGGTGCTACGAGAGATCCAGGACGGCTCCTTTGCCAGGGAGTGGATCACCGAGAACCTAGAGGGCCGAAAGCGCTTCTACCGCCTGCGGGAGGAGGCCAAGGAGCACCCCATTGAGGAGGTGGGCAAGCGGCTGCGGGCCATGATGCCCTACATCAAGCCCCCAGCGGAGCAGGGGTAGTAGAAGAAGCCCCCTGAAAGGGACCTATCTCCACGGCTGAAGCATGTAAAAGAGCGGTAGGACAGGTTGGAGAGGTCCATTCAATAGATAGGGATCTATGCCGCATCCTTTAGATGCGGTAGGGGGTGGGCTCTCTAGGATCCGCTAGAAATAGGCCACTCCCCGGTTCACATTTCGGAACAGTGTCAATAACCTGTTGATGAAGGGAGCAGTCGGTGAATAAGGAGGTTGTGATGGACGTAGTCCGCCGCCACGACCTGGTCCTGGCAGGGCTGGGTGTGGCGGACTACGTGACCCTGTAGCCCCTTTCCGATGTGGTGTGTGACGCCGCTTGTACTCTGATAACCATTAGTATCGCTAGCACACCGGAAGGCCAGAGGGCTTAGACCCTCTGGCAGGAGTCTTAGAGGAGAGTCCCCTACTTCCTCCTACCCTCTCTCTTGTCAAAGGAAGGAGGGTCAGGGGGTGAGGGTTCACAGTTAACAGGAAAGGGGTAACTACCATGGCTGAAGACAGGGTAATCATATTCGATACCACGCTGCGCGACGGCGAGCAGGCCGCCGGCGCGGCTATGACCGGCGAGGAGAAGCTGGAGATCGCCCGGCAGTTGCAGCGCCTGGGGGTGGATGTCATCGAGGCCGGCTTCGCCGCCTCCTCCCCCGGCGACTTTGAGGCCGTCCGCACCATTGCCCGAGAGGTCCGGGGCGTGGCCATCGCCTCGCTGGCCCGTGCCCACCCGGTGGACGTGGACCGGGCCTGGGAGGCCCTTAAGGAGGCCGAGCACCCTAGGATCCACGTCTTCCTCTCCAGCTCCGATATTCACATAATGCACCAGCTCCGCAAGAACCGTGAGGAGGTCATGGAGCTGGCGGTGAACATGGTCTCCCGGGCCAGGAAGTACTGCTCCGACGTGGAGTTCTCGCCCATGGACGCCACCAGGACCCAGCCCGAGTACCTGTACCAGCTCCTGGAGGCGGTCATCGACGCCGGGGCCAGCACCGTGAACATCCCGGACACCGTGGGTTACGCCATTCCTTCCGAGTTCGGGCAGCTTATACGCAACATCCGGGAGAACGTGCCCAACATCCACAAGGCCGTCATCAGCGTCCACTGCCACAACGACCTGGGGCTCTCCGTGGCCAACAGCCTGGCCGCGGTGTTGGCTGGGGCACGTCAGGTGGAGGGGTGTATCAACGGCCTGGGCGAGCGAGCGGGCAACGCCGCCATCGAAGAGGTCATCATGGGCCTGCACACCCGAAAGGACATCTTCCGTGTGACCACCGGCATCAACACTAACCAGATTTACCCCACCAGCCGGCTGGTCAGCCGCATTAC
>DAOUBE010000065.1:0-2163 GCA_034432835.1 Dehalococcoidia bacterium
GTGGGCCATTCTGAGCCCTTGGTACAAGGGTTCAGGACCTGGTGGGGATGGGACGCCTCCCCTCCGGATTCTTCGGTCGCTGCGCCCCATCCCCTGTCCCAGTGGTGAGCCCCCGGCAAGCTACACCCTTCATTCCAGCAAGGTGTGTAAAAGCGGGGGCCCGGTACACCCACCTTGAGCTAACAAGAACCCCATTAGCATACCAAGGCAACGCAAACAGTACCTCAAACCGAAAGCTATTGACTTTAAACCATAGCTATGCTATAAAGCCCAACCAACTAAGGTCGTTGGTATTCAGGCACGAGGTTGGAAGGAGGCACACCATGTCCCGGTCCCTTCTCCTGAAATCGCTGGCCTACGTGGTCCCGGCAGCGATAGCGATCCTGGCCCTAGCCTGCGGGCCCGCCGCCACCCCTACAGCCACCCCAACAGCCACATCCCGGCCCGCTACCCCCACACCCACCCCTGGACAGACCTCGGGGCCCACAGCCACAGCCACCCCCACCCGACAGCCCACACCCACGCCTACAGCCACCAGGATGACCCCTAGAGAGGGAAGGTTCACCCTGGGGGTAAGGAACGTCATCCCTCCCCTCTTTGTCCACGCCCTGGGAGGGGCCGGCCTCGAGGATGTCTACGCCGGGTGGGGAATAGTGGAGTTCCTTATCTACGCCAACGAACAGGAGCAGTTCGACCCCAGCATCAGCCCCGCCGAGTCCTGGGAGTTGGCCCCTGACCTGAGCAAGGTCACCTTCAAGCTACGCAGGGGAATCCAGTTCCACAAGGGCTACGGTGAGATGACCGCCGATGACGTGGTCTGGAGCCACAACAACGCCCTGCGCGAGGGCTCCAAGTTCTGGGGCGTCACTGGCATCCGTCAGTACATGGACCGCTGGGAGAAGGTGGACGACTACACGGCGGTGATGTACTTCAAGCAGTTCGAGCCCCGGTGGGAGCTCCTCCTATCCAACCTCCGGACTCACCAGCCTTGGATAGGCAGCAAGAAGGCCGTTGACCAGCTAGGTGAGGAGACGGCCAACATAACCCCTATAGGGACTGGCCCCTACCAGGTACTGTCCTATCGCTCCCGGGAGAAGGTGGAGCTGGAGGCCCTGCCGTCCCACTGGCGGAGGACCGCCCTGACCAAGCGCATGGACGTGGTGGAGATCCCCGAAGCTCTAGCCCGGGCCGCCGCCTTCCAGGCCGGTGAGGTGGACATCATAGAGGTGGACTTGAAGCTCATCCCCGACCTGCTGAACAAGGTCCAGGGTTCCCGCGCCCAGCCGGGCCTGGGATACGCCTTCCCCCACACCATCTACTTCCCAGGCAACTACTGGTCGGACCGGAACTGCCTGACGGGGGATACCACGGGGTTCCCTCGGCCCGGCTTCAAGCCAGATGCCCAGCACCCGTGGATAGGTGATCCGAAAGACCCGGCGCGCATGGAAAGCGCCCGGAAGGTACGGCTGGCCATGGCCATGGCCATAGACCAGGAGACCATCCTGCGGACTATCTTTGGCGGCCTTGGCAAGATCGGCGGCACGTATACCGGTTTCAGCCCCGAGGACCCCGAGTACAAGCAGGAGTGGACCATCTCTTACGATCCCGTCAGGGCTAAGCAGCTTCTGGCAGAGGCTGGCTACCCCAACGGGTTCAGCTTCACTTTCTACGTGCCCCCAGACCACATCGTGGTCAACCCTGAGGCTGGACAGGCCATTGCCCAGATGTGGCGCAGCATAGGCCTGGACCCCAAGATAGACAGCACAGCCTACGCCGCCGCCCGGCCCAGGCACTTTGAGGGCAACGATGACATAATCTGGTACCACCACACCAGCGCCGGCGACATCGATGCGCCCAAGGCGGGGAACTTTGGCCCTAACAACACCTTCCACGGTGTGGAGCTGCCCTGCGACCTCCAGCAGCTTAACTTCGATAACCGCAAGGAGCCTGACAGGGCCAAGCGTATCGCCAACAACGTGAAGCTGCAGGACTACATAAGCCAGTGGACCCTGGCCGCCCCCTTCGTCACCATAGTTGACTACTTCATGGTGGGGCCCAGGATCAAGGACTGGAAACCCAGTGGCAAGCCAGGGCTGTACTTCACCAACCCGGAGACGGTATCGCTCCAGTAAGGGGTTATAATTAATGGGAGAACCACGGCGT